>JAGCLN010000112.1 GCA_017646945.1 Clostridia bacterium
ATGAAGGGTAGCGTATGCTACGATTTTGGCGATAGTATAAGGTTTGGTTGCAACCCTTGTGAAGAAGATGAAAAAGACTTATCCAAGGTAAATTTTAGATTCGACCTTTACAAAATTTACTTAAAGGGCTTTTTAGAATCGCTTGGCGATAGAATAACCAAAGTGGAAAAGGATAATTTAGCGTTTGGTTCAATCCTTATGACGATTGAGTGCGGTATGAGATTTTTAGCCGATTATTTAGCAGGAGATACCTATTTTAGAACTCACCGCGAAGGTCAAAACTTAGATAGGGCGAGAACTCAACTCAAACTCGTTGCCGATATGGAAAAAATCTTACCTGAAATGAACGCCTTAGTTAAATAATAAATGCGAGCCGAATGGCTCGCATTTTTAGTTTAGTATATTATCGGGGTCGTCTATAAAATAGAGTGGGGCTTCTTTCATTTTTGAAAGGGCGTTAGTTTCAAGTGCTTTTGCGTTTATCAACACGCAGTTTGCTCCGTGCACCTTGTTTTCTAAGTAATCGCCACTACTTAGCACGGAAAGTGTTTTATCGTAGCGTTGATATATAGTGCCGTTATTTCTTACGAAATTGTGTTTTTTATGTTCGGCTTTAAAAGTATTGCCGTTTTTATCGGTTATCAAAAACTCAACGCTATCGCCTAAAACGTAACTAACGTTTGCCATTTCCTCAACGCCGTGCATAAACGAGTTCGAGTGTAGGCTACAACCAAGCATTAAGATTTTACCGTTTCGTTTAGAAAGTTGCCTAAACGGCGAGTTTTCGCCAACGGGCGTATCGTCTTTATAATGGTTTGAAACCATCTCGCTTGCAAACTTACCTAAAGCACATACCGAGTGAGTGGGATGAACGCTTCTTAAAACGCCCTTTCTTTTTCTAAACGTTTCGGGAATCGTTCCCACGCAAGATGGAGTTGTATAATAATCCCACTTCTTAGTTTGCAAACAAGGCGTATATGAAAATGCGGGGAAGAGCAAAGTTCCTTTTTTACCAAGCACTTTTAAAAGCGCGTCAATAACAGTATTTGCCCCACCGTCCACGTTGCCCATAGCGCTGAGCGAGGAGTGAACGATAACCACGTCGCCTTTTTTAAGCCCAAGCCTTTTAAGGTCTTTAACTAAAACTTTAAACGAGTTCATTTTTAGTTTTATTTAGATAAATAATTTTCAAGTATTTCACACGCATCGCCAACAAGTAGAGCGCAGGGGCGTTTTTTATAATAATTTTCCGTTCTCTGCTCAGGGGTAGGTTCGCTATTATGCTCGGGAAGTTCTAAAAGTTCACGGCAGATATAAGTACCGTTTCTTTCTTTGAACTCTTTCATAAGCGTTTGAACTTTTTCATAAGTTTTCATTTTGCCTTCGCTATCGCTTGGGTCGAATTGACCTTCAAGCGCGCCAAGAACGAAAACCATGCCCGAAACGGCACCGCAAACTTCTCTCATACGCCCGAAACCACCGCCGAAGCCCGAAAGCATTTTGGCAACGGTATCTATATCCATATTAAGTTCGCTCGCAAAAGATATAGCAACCGCTTGCGCGCAGTTATAACCTTGTTTAAAATAATTTTCACCAATTTCTCTTTTAGTCATATTAATTCCTCGCTAATTCGTTAATAACCTTACTTGCAAGTATAAGCCCTGCAACCGCAGGGGCAAATGAATTGCTTGACGGAGTTCTATCGTTAGTTTTAATAGGTTCTTCCTCCGAATAAACAACGGTAAGGTCTAAAACGCCCTTTTCTTTTAACAGTTTGCGCATTACTTTACATAACGGGCAAACCTTAGTTTTATAAATATCTTCCACCCTAAACAAAGTAGGGTCTTTTTTATTGCCTGTGCCCATGCAAGAAATCACGGGTACGCCTTGCGCCTTGGCGTTTACTATAATTCCTACCTTAGCGGTTATAGTGTCAATCGCGTCAACAACGAAAGAGTAGGGCGAAAAGTCAAAACTTTCCAAATCCTTTTCCAAAACGAACATATCAATCGCGGTAACTACGCAATCGGGGTTAATAGCCTTAATTCTATCTTGGCAAACGGCAACTTTCTTTTTGCCCAAAGTATCGCGCGTTGCGTATAATTGACGGTTGATATTAGTTAGCGAATATTCATCGCCGTCCACCACCGTAATAGCGCCCACGCCACTTCTTGCTAAGGCTTCGATAGTATAACTTCCAACTCCGCCTGCTCCAAACACTAAAACGCTGGAATTTTTTAAGTTTTCTATACCTTTTTCGCCGTAAAGTTTAAGCGAACGGTCAAGCCAATTTTCCATAGGGGTAGTATATCATACCCACCTTATTTTTGCAAGCGATAAAAAGGCTAAAATAGTTATAAACAATGTTGATAACTTATGTTGATAACTTGTTGAAAACGACAAAATTCGGCAATTTATCAACAATTTTACTTTCTAAAAGTTTTCAATGTTGAAAAAAGGTTTTTTTGTATAAAAAAATTATAGTTGTTCATACTTAAATTACGCCCTAAATTTTTACATAAAAGGGGGTATTATGAATAACGAAAAAGTTGTGATTTGCGGTGTTGATACCGCTAAGTTACCGCGAATTGATAAGGAAGAAAGCGCTAAACTTTTAGCCTTGATATCAAACGGCGATAGGGTGGCGAAGCAAAAATTCGTTACCGCAAACGTAAGGCTCGTGCTATCGATAATTAAGAGATTTCCAAGCGTAAAAGTATCAAAAGACGATATGTTCCAAGCAGGTTGCGTGGGGCTTATAAAAGCGGTTGATAACTTTGATAGTTCCTTTGGCGTAACCTTTTCAACCTACGCCGTTCCTATGATAATAGGCGAGATAAAAAGGATAATTAGAACGAACAATAGCCTTAGAATTTCACGCTCGATAAGGGATACTGCATACCAAGTTTTAAAGGCGAGAAACAGCCTTGAAAAAAGGGACGTTATCGCCACCCCTTTTGCTATAGCAAAAGAACTTGATATTTTAGAGTCGGAAGTAGTGTATGCGTTAGACGCGATTTC
>JAGCLN010000113.1 GCA_017646945.1 Clostridia bacterium
TAGTCGCCGTTTTTCTATCGCCATTATTAACTCCGTAAGCCTTGGCGATAAGCCCGTATGACGTTAAAACCTTTACCATACCAACAACGCTTAAAAACGGATATTGTTTGTTTCCGCTTGGAGATACAGACATTTCGCCAAAAAGTTCAACGCAACGCGCAAACTCATCCCACGGAGCAACGCTCTGCCCCCTTAAATTAAGCGCCATAGCAGTTGAACAATGCCCACAACCGCTATAATTTAACGGAGAAGCATATTCGCTAGTTACTATCCTTTGTTGTATCCAAACGGGCGTTTCAAATTCGCCCACTTTAACTTTAACGGGAATTTTTTCATCATTTAATATTTCAATTACAATCTCTTTCATAAATTGATTATAACATAAGCTATATTGATTTGACAAGAATTTAAAATTTTTATATAATAAAAATATTGAAAGGAGATAATTATGACTAATGATATGAACATCGTTTGTTTAGACTTAGAAGGCGTTTTAGTTCCTGAAATTTGGATTGCGTTTAGTGAAGAAACAAAGATTCCCGAACTTAAAATAACCACTCGTGAAGAACCCGATTACGATAAACTTATGAATTACCGCATCGGCATTTTGAAAGAACACGGTTTAGGCCTTAAAGAAATTCAAGAAACGATTGCTAAAATCAATCCGTTAGACGGGGCAAAAGAGTTTTTAGACGAACTTAGAAAGATTACCCAAGTAATCATTTTGAGCGATACCTTTACTCAGTTTGCATCACCCTTAATGGCAAAACTCGGCTACCCCACTATTATGTGCAACACCTTAGAAGTTGCGCCTAACGGTGAAATTACCGGCTTTAAAATGAGATGCGACCAGTCTAAACTCTCTACTATTAAAGCGCTTCAATCGGTTGGTTTTGAAACAATCTGCGCGGGCGATAGTTATAACGACCTTGGTATGATTTTAAACAGCAAAGCGGGTTTCTTATTCAAAAGTACTGATAAGATTAAAAAAGACTACCCGAATCTTCCTGCGTTTGAAACTTACGATGAACTTTTATCCGCAATTAAAAACGTACTTTAAAATGCAAGGGCTTTGCCCTTGTATTTTTTTACGGCTTGTGTTAAAATTAAACTATGTATAAAGAACTCTCTTCAAGTATAATTTCACAAATAAAAAACGATAACGCGCACGGTAAGAACTTTGACTTTTCTTGTAAAGACGAGTGCGTTATAAGGCGAAAAGCCAACCCGCACGACGAGCAAAACGTTTGGCGCACGGCTTTTATTAGGGATATTGATAAAATTTTAAACTGCCCTTTTTACAATCGTTACGCCGATAAGACCCAAGTTTTTTCTCTCTATAAAAACGATGACATTTCAAGGCGCAGTCTTCACGTTCAACTTGTATCTCGAATTGCAAGAACGATAGGCAAAACGCTCGGTCTTAACCTTGACCTTATCGAAGCGATTTCGCTCGGGCACGACTTAGGCCACACCCCTTTCGGCCACGCAGGCGAGTCTTTTTTAGACGAAGCGTATAGAAGTAAAACGGGCAGAAGATTTTTCCATAATATCCACTCGGTAAGAGTTATTGATAAAATATTCCCACTCAACGTTTCCCTTCAAACTCTTGACGGGATTGCATCGCATAACGGCGAGTTAGAACTTGAAAAATACTCACCCCTACCGCTATCTTCCTTTGAAGAATTCGATACCCGCATTGAAAACTGCTATATTGACGGCAAGAACGTTTTAAAACTCACGCCGTCTACCTTAGAAGGTTGCGTAATGCGAATTTCGGATATAATAGCGTATCTTGGAAAAGATAGGCAAGACGCAACTATTTCAAACTCGCTACCTATCGAGAGTTTTACCGATTACGGTATAGGCGTTTTGAATTCTGAAATCGTTAATAACTTAATAGTTAGCATTATTGAAAACAGTTACTCTAAACCGTATATCAAAATGGAAAGTGAAGTTTTTAACGCCTTAAACAAAGCAAAGGCGGATAACTACCGCATTATCTATAAAGATAAAGTTAACAAACAGGCGGATGCGGTTGTTAGAGAAATGCTACTTTTAGTTTACGATAAACTTTTAAAAGATCTTAAAAACGGCGTAAAATCTTCCCCGATTTTCACTCACCATATAAGTTATTTAAACAAGCCGTACTATAAGCGCGATTTACCTTATGAAGAAACGGAAACCAACCAAATAGTAGTCGATTATATTGCGAGTATGACGGACGATTATTTTATCGAACTATTTTCTCATCTTTTCCCATCATCAACTTTAAAACTAGATTACGTTGGATATTTTAAATAAAAAAAGCAAGGCGTTTGCCTTGCTTTTTGTTTTTATACTAACACCGCTATCATTCTTCGAAGATGCCGTATTTTTCAAGCATATACTTTGCCGTTTGATACATAAGGCTTTCAAGCCCTTCTTGTAAAAAAAGCGGTGGGGTTGCAAGCCTATCGTCTTTTTCAAACTCACGGCGACTGTGGGGCCAACCCTTTTTTCTAACGAGCGAATTCCCGCTTTCCAAGGTAAAATAACCGCTATAACCTATATCAATCAACGCGTTTATAACTTCATCGTGATTGAGCGTTCCCAAATACGGTATAACGTGCTCGTCTAAATTGCCGTGATTATCGTTATAGTGAATTGCCTTCAACTTGTCACCAAGCGTTACGATATCATCGTATTGCGAGCCTTCGCAGTTAGCGTGCCCCGTATCCCAACAAGCAAGAACGTTTTTATGATTAACGTAATTGATAAACTCTAAAATTTCTTGCCCAGAACAAGGATAATATATCCCCCAAAGATTCTTTTTTGTTGTGTTTTCAACGAGCAAGTTTACGTCATACTCTTCTAATATAGGAATTAACCTATCAATAAAAACCTTGTTTTGCTCAAACCACTCAGCCTTGCCTATATCCCTTTTCATACCGCCGTGAAAAGCAACGTTTTTTATGCCGAGCGCGGCGCTAATCTTAATGGAACGAACGGTCGCTTCAAAAAATTCTTCGTGCTTTTCGTTTATGATAATAGGGTCAGTTCCGTTACCGCTCGGCGCGTGCGACTGAACGAAAGTTAAACAAAGTTCATCTTTTAACTTTTTGAGTTTTTCAACTTCCTTTTGCCAGTTGCCTTCAGCGTAAATGGTAGTCATTCTATCCATATTGTAAAGTTCTAAGTCAACGTATCTAAACCCCGCTTTATGCAAAGCGCGAAGGCGGTCTTCATCGCTTACTAAAAACCTTGCAAAATCGCCTGTTGATGTTGCTATTTTCATATTCTCTCCTACTTAACTTTTAAAGATAAAAGCACTATTCCGTACGGAACGATTTTGTTAATAATCAACTTATTGCCTAACATTTGACCGTCAAAACCAAATGAATCATCAAGCGTATACTCGTTATCGA
>JAGCLN010000114.1 GCA_017646945.1 Clostridia bacterium
CCTTGACGTTGTGGAAAATACCATACGACCTATGGTTTTGCCAACTCTTAACACCTGCAGCGTAAAGATTCGGGTGAGTTTCAGCAGTAATGTTGCCAAGGTATGCAAACTTAACGTCAACAGTAGCGTTAGAAATAGTATGACCGAAACCATCAAAAATACCATAGAAACCAACGTCTTGCATCTTGTAAGCAGCTACACTATAAGTAGCGGTGTCAACGTTATTGTTGAAAACGTGACCAGTCATATCGATATCGCCCGCTAAAACGTAAACTCCATCGTGCTTAGCATACTTACAGTTAGCGTAATCTGCTTCTGCAGCAGCGAAATCGTATTTACCATAGTCAAGAGCATCTTCAACGTCTTGAGCAGTCTTTAATTCGTCGGTAGCGTATAAAACGTTGATGATAGTTAAGTTGTTTTGGCTATCAAATACGTAAAGGTCTTCATAAACGCCTTTCTTTTGAACAACGGTTTCAGCATCAAGAAGAAGTTTACCATCAGCGATAGTATAATCAACGCCATTAACCAAAGTATCGTTACCGATAACAATTTTTGCGATGGAAGATTCTTGAGCGTCAAAGTTAGCAACGATATTATTATCGTCAACAACGTAAGTCTTTAAAGATTTTACTTTACCTTGACCAAGATATTCTTTTACTCTATCCGCCCAAACATCGTTAGATTGAAGACGAGCCGCAACCTTAATCATAGAAGTTGTGTACGAATCGGTATAGATAGTATCTTCACCGATTTGAACGAAAGAAACCGCCGTCATATCCATAGCGTAAAGGTTGGTAAGAACGGTTTTGATTTGGTCAGGCGAAGGCTGTGCAATACCGTAGAAAGACTTAATAAGTTCTTCCGCCTTTGCTTCGTCATAAACGATAGATGCATTATAAGTAAGTTTAGCGGTAACCGCTTGATTGTTAACCGCTAAGAACTTAACCGCATCGGTATTGTTCTTATTCGCATCAACGCTTACGTCGGGATTGAAAGCACCAAGTTTAGAAGCAGGGAAAATTAAAGTACCGAAAGAATATTTTTCGGCAGGGTTTTGGCTAAGCCATTCAGCGTTAACTGAAGTTTCAAAGCGTAAACCGTAGTAATTATCGCCTGCGGAAGCACCATCACGAATACTACCCGTTTGAGCGAGCGCAAAAGTAGGTTCTTCAGCAGCGCTAACAGATTCACCACCCAAAGTAGCAAATCCCACGCACGCGCAAACTGAAACTATTAAGGCGAGCATTTTAAGTGAAATTGATTTAAAACTAAATTTCTTCATAATTACCCCCTATTACTTAAGCCATTCGCTATCGAGCCAACTTTCTTTAACGTGAGCATAATCGTTAGTAGTTGACGTGGTTACTATATCAACCAAGTTGTAAGAAACAACGTTGATTGAAGGAGTTAAGTAAGATTTTTTCATAAATAAATCCCCCTATAAAGTGTGTGAGTTTTGTGCGACAGCACAAAACGGCGCATATGCGCCTATTATTTATTATACGTGTATAATACTTATAGCATAAGTTAGCAATTTACACAATAGCCAAAATAAAAAATTGCTCTAAATTATTATTTTTTTTAATTATAAGTGGGGTTTAACGCACTTCATTACCAATTAAACCCCACTTTAGCAAATCAACGATTTGCCTTGAGGATTTATGCTTTTAATTAGAAAATTAAACTGCACGTATTTATTATAAATCAAAAAAAAAACAAGTGCCGAGCGTAAAAAAACTGCAAAAGTTTGCAAAAAATTTAGAAAATAAAACAAAAAAATACTACGGCGAACCGTAGTAACTTTAAGTGAGATGCTTGCTGTCGCAAGCGTGAGATTCGCCTCTCGGCGAGTGATATGCAACTTCGTTGCGTGAGATACAAACCTGTAGGTTTGCGTTGTGGATTTTATTTTCCTTTTGCGGTGTTTGAACTTGCTATAAGCATTTTTCTAATTTTACCACATTTATTTAATAATGCTTTGTAATCAGCCTCGTTCATATAAGCAGTTTCAAACAACAATTCAAGCCAATACTCTGTTTCAAAACACTCTTTTAATGCAATTTCTATTTTAGATATAAAATCTAACACCCCTTGAGCATATTGCGCCTCATGGACGTTTGCTCCTATACTAGTCCCCGCCCGTAAAAGTTGCTGTGATAAAACAA
>JAGCLN010000006.1 GCA_017646945.1 Clostridia bacterium
AAATTGTAAAATATTAAGGGTAAGTTATTATATAACTAATTGTTGAATTTTAGTTTTTTTTGCAAAATAAAAGAACGGAAAAAACCGTGCTTTTAGATTAACTATTCGATTGAATATTAAGTTCGGGGTCAACTTCTTGTAAAACGGTGTACATTAAACAGTCTTTGCCTTGCGATTTCCAGTTCATAATGCCTTCTTCGGGGTGAAGTTCGCCTGAAGAATAAAGCAATATCATTTTTCCGTACCAGTCGAACACGTTGTAGTAGACGATACCGAATTTACTTTCCTTATAAATGACTTCTTCGTAAGTTTCAACCCCGTCTTTCGATACAATTTTGCCGATGTGAATATTGCATCGCCAAGTGCGAACGGTTGAATAGTCCGTTGCAAGGGGGGAAGAATATGCTAAATATAACTCGCCCTGATAGGTAAATAAATAAGGTCTTGTATCGGAAGTTGTTAAGGCAAGGTTGCTTTCAGTCCAAGTTTTACCGTCTTTTGAGTATAAAAGGTTGGTGTTTGTTTGAGTAGACGGTTCGGTAAAACCGTTTCTACAATATATCCAGAACTTATCGCTATGATAGGTTAAAACCGCTTCGTAATTAACTTTATGCTCAATCATTGAAAGGAAAGTCCAAGTTTCTCCGTCCGGCGATTCCATAAAAATAATATTATTCATATTATTTCCACCGCATAAAGTAGCATAGAAATATCTGTTAACTTCAACGATATTCGAACCGAATTGTAAGTGACCAAACTGAGTTCCGCCAAGGTCGGAAATATGAGCGTTAACGTCGTCTTTACTTAAATTTACTACGGGCTCGTTTTTAACGTTACTTCTTTTGTATTTAACTTCTTTGAGTTCGCCTACTTCTAAGGTCTTTTTATTAACGTCTTTATAGTAGTATTTAAGGTTTTCTAAATTTATCGCGAAAACTCTAACGTAATCAAAGTTTAAGTTAAGAATACTTGCTTCTGATAATTTTGCACCACCAAAATCTTTATCCTTATCAAAAACAGTAACCCACTCTGCATTAGTAGGTTGCAACACGTTAAACTTAGAAACTTTAACGAGTTGGTCGCTTTCACCAAGTTTATCTTCACTTGCAAGATATACGGCGTAACAAATTGAAGTTTTCTTGTCAATAGTATGGATAACGCCGTTTGCAGCCATATCGTTTAACCCGTCGCTTACCATATAGTGAGCGCCAAGTTTGTTAGCGTTAGGGTCAACTGCCGGCACTTGAACTTCGGGTTCGTTTGCGGGGGGATTATTTGAAGAATCATCGCCTTTGCAAGCCGTTAATGAAAATAACGGGGTTAAAAGTAATGACGATATTAATATTATCCTTAAAAACTTTTTCATAATTTACCTAATTAAGTATTTGATTCTATTTTTAATTCGGGGTCAACGGTATGAAGTACGGTGTAGTTCATACAATCTTTGCCCTGTGATTTCCAGTTTGCAATGCCTTCCTCGGGGTGAAGTTCGCCTGAAGAATAAAGCAA
>JAGCLN010000115.1 GCA_017646945.1 Clostridia bacterium
CAAGTCTCGCGAAGGGTTTTGGATAAGATTGACCTTTTTGGTCAGTTTGATTGAATATTTTAAGCCGTTAGAAACGAGCAAGACAAGGCTCGACAAGACGGGGCGATTACGATAGACCTAAGTGGTCATCGTAAATGCAACGGCTTGACAGTAACGCAGTATTGCGCCGTTTATAACGGATTAAAGTTTGTTCAACGTGATTTTTTAAGACGTTAGAAACAAGTTAGGCGAGGCTCGACGGCAAGCCTATGGGCGCGACTAACCTTTTTGGTTGTTGCGGTCATAGGTTGACGGCAGTAAACGAAGCCTAACGCCGTTTATAACGGCTTAAAAACGGATTAAAATTATATTTCAACAACTTCAAAAGAGTTTTTTACTACCATACGCGCTTCGGGAAGGTCTTTTATTTCTCCGGCGGATATGATTTGAGCGAGTAAGTTACCAACGGCGGTGCCTTCGGTGGGGCCGGCTAATACGCGTTTACCTGTATACTCTTTGTTAAGTTTATTAAGATAACCGTCTTTACTACCGCCACCTACGATATTTAACACTTCGAAGGTCTTACCGGTAACGATTTCCGTCATTTTAATAGTTTCGGCATAAATGGTTGCTAAACTTCTATAAATAACGTCCATTATCTCGCCAACGGTGCTAGGAACTACTAAACCCTTTTCCGCGCAATAGCCCTTGATTGCTTCAATCATACTATCGGGGGCTAAGAATCTGCTATCGTTAAGGTCAACGATAGAACCGGTTGACTTGCACTCGATTGCTAAATTCATAAGGTCATCGTAACTATACTTGCCGTTAAGTTCTTTCTTAACGCTTTGAATAGTCCACATACCCGTAATGTTTCTTAAAAATCTAATTGTACCCGCGTAACCACCTTCGTTGGTTGCGTTGAAAGTGTACGCTTCTTCGTTAGTGATAGGCGCGTTGAGTTCAGTACCTAAAAGCGACCAAGTACCGCTTGAAATATAAAGGGGTTGACCCTTGATTGCGGGAACTGCCATTACCGCGCTGGCGGTATCGTGTGACGGGGGAAATACTACTTTAGTAGTAAAGCCTACTTCCTTTGCGATATCTTCTTTTAAGTTTCCAACAACTTCACCCGGCTTATAGAGTTTGCCGAAAATCTTTCTGGGATAACCGAGCGCATCGATAAGTTCCCAAGCCCAATCGCCCGTTTTAGCATCGAGTAAACCGCTGGTTGAAGCGTGGGTATATTCGTTCTTCTTTTCACCGCTTAATAAGTAGTGAAGGTAATCGGGGATTGAAAGCATAGTTTCAGCCTTATCGAGTTTACCCGAAATCTTATCGGCATAAAGTTGATATACCGTGTTGTATTGAGCGCGTTGAATACCCGTTACTTCGTAAAGCTTTTTAAAGGGTACAACCTTTTCTGTTTCGAGCATTGAAACGGACGTTCTATCGTCACGATAAGAGAAAACTTCGCTAATGAGTTTGCCGTCTTTATCTAAAAGCGCGTAGTCAACACCCCAAGTATCAATACCAACGGAATAAGGAACAACGCCGAGTTTACCGCATTCTTTAAGACCTGCTACTATGTTTTTGAAAAGTTCTTCAACGTCCCAAATAAGTTTACCGTCACGCTTAACGTAACCGTTAGAGAAACGATAAATTTCTTTTAAAGTGAGTTTGCCTTCTTTGTACTCGCCCAAAATGTGTCTACCACTTGAAGCGCCGATATCTACTGCTAAATAATACATATTTTCTCCTTTAATATATATAATATATTAATTGTAACACTTATTTTATTTCTTTTCAAGGCTTTTTAAAAAGATTATGCCTATCATCGTTAGTTAGGGCGTTAAACAAGTTGTCTTTGATAAGCGGATATTTTTTAGAAAGTTCAAAAATGGTCGTTTTTACTTCTTCTCTTTGAGTATGCTTGTCTACGGGGCAAGGATTAACGAGAATAGGTTTATCTTTCATAAACGATTTTATCATACTTTCTTTCACATAAATCATAGGGCGAATTACCGTTAAATCGGCTTTTGAAAGATAAGTTACGGGGTGGAAAGTTGAAAGCCTGCCTTCGTATATCATTGAAAGGAAGAAAGTTTCAATCAAATCGTCTGCATGGTGGCCGAGCGCCACTTTGTTGCAACCGAGTTTCTTTGCCGTTTGATTGAGCGCGCCACGGCGCATATTAGCGCAAAGCGAACAAGGGTTTTTTTCCTTTCTCTCTTCAAACACCACTTGGTATATTTCCGTTTTTTCAACGTGGTAAGTTATACCGAGCGACTCGGCGTAAAGTCTTAACCCTTCTTCTTGGGCTTTATCATATTCAAGCCCCGCGTCAATACGGATAGCAATTATATCAAAACTCTCGGGATAAAAGCGTTTAAGCCCTGCAAGAGCGGAAAGCATAGCAACGCTATCTTTACCGCCTGAAAGACCTACGGCTATTTTATCGCCTGATTTTATCATTTTGTAATCGTCAACCGCGCGACGCACGGGCGACATTAATTGTTGTAAACTCGTCATTTTTTACCTTGAAATATTTATAAAGATATGATAATATATTTATAATGATAAAATAAAACTCAATTAAAATCAAGTTTTTAGGAGAATTATGGGAGAATTATTGCTCAAACTTCTTTCGGGAATAGATAATCCTAATCTAACAACGCTACTTGTATCAATGTTTCCGTTAGTAGAATTAAAAGGCGGTATACCGATAGGAACGGGGTTAGACTTACCGTTAATAATTTCGGCGCTACTTTCTTACTCGGGTTCATCGCTTATCGTTATTCCTATATTTTTCTTGCTTATTCCTATATTTAACCTTTTAAAGAAGATTAAGTTGATTAGGAAAATCGTTGAAAAAATCGAAGCGGTTTTCGATAAGAAGGCAAACGATATAGCAAAGAAGAATAACGGTGCGCCCGAACAACAGGTGAGAAAATTTTTAATGCTTGCCTTGTTTATTTTCGTTGCTGTACCTTTCCCTGTAACAGGGGTTTGGACGGGAACGGGAATCGCAGTATTTTTAAATATGAAATTTAAAGACGCCTTCTTACCTATCGTTCTTGGCAACTTGGTTGCCGGAATACTTATAACGCTTATGACCTTTCTATTTCAAGCGTACGTTGATATTATTATAGACGTGCTCTTTGTAATAGCGATAATAATGCTTATAGTGTTCATAGTAAAAGTTATCAAAAGTAAACCACAAACGAATAAAGAGTAAACTAAAAGGGTTTGGCAATTCGCCAAACCCTTTAACTTTTAATAATTATTGTAATTCAACTTCAGGTTCATACTTGCCGTAAGCAAGGTCTGAAAGTTTAACTTTTACGCCGTTAACGGTGAATTCTAAATCTTCTTTGCAACTATTGAAAGAAGCGTCTTTCACTTCGACTGCGGTTGCCTTTGCAGTAACCTTAACAAGTTCAGTACATTCAGCAAAAGCGCCGGTACGAATTACGGTAATGCCTGAGCCAAGTTCAATATACTTTAAGAGCGAGCAAGACTTGAACGCGTTTTTACCAAGGTAAGTAACGGTATCGGGAAGAACGATTTTGATAGTCGCTTCATCATCGGTAACGTAGTTATAACCAAGATAAGAACAACCGCTGAAAGCATCGTCACCAATGTATTTTAAAACGGTGTTACCACCAAGGTCAAGTCTTTGAAGAGCGGTACAACCACCAAACGCGCCATCGTAAATATATTCAACGTTAGTAAGTTTGATTTCATCAATCTTAGAACAACCGTAGAACGCGTTTGCACCGATTACCATATATTCCATCTCGCCGTCATCGTTAGCGGTGGGAACGTAGGTAAGTTCAACTTCTTCAAGCATAGTCATGCCGTAGAACGCGCATTCGGGAATCACTCTTGACGCAATGCTAAGTTTTTTAAGACCGCTGGGGAACTTATAAGTGTAATCGGTAGAAGTTGCTTCGTAATAAATCTTAGAAGTAACGTCCGTCACACCGCTAAGAGTGGTGCTTGAACCGAACACGAAACCAAACACTCTTTCTTCATTAGCCGCGTCTGCACTCTTGCCTACGAAGGGAAGGTTAACGATTTCAGTTAAGTTAACGCAACCAGAAAAAGCGTCTGACCCGATAGTCTTAATGTTGTTATTTTCAGCGAAAGTGATTTTCTTTAAAATAACTTGGTCTGCAAATGCCGACGCGCCTATTTCTTCAACGGGAAGATTTTCATGGGTTGCAGGAATAGTGATTTCTCTCTTTCCGCTAACGGTAGAGAAATCGCCTTCCGCCATCTTAATAGCGTCTTCACTCGTTACGGTGTAGCCGGTGATTTTGTAGAATTCATACTCTTCCTTATCCCCGTCGTCATCAGTATCGCGTTCTTCGGTAACGAGTTCGAAAACTAATTCACCGGTAGTTGCATCGCCATCATCGGTAGTATCGTCGTTATCGCACGCAACGAAGAACACCGATAAGCAAAGAACCATCATTAATGTTGTTAAAGTCTTAAAAAGTTTGGACATCGTGGAAAAACTCCTTGAAATGCTCGTAATTATTATAATCTAACTTATTTTAACACTAATTATAGCCGTTTGTCAATGTTTTTATAAATTATATGTTTATAAAGTTTTACCACTCACGAAATCTTCTATCAGTTTGCCCGCACCTTTTTTGCCCTTTTCAAACGCTTTTGTGAAATCTTTGACGGTAACGTTTTCAAAAGCGTGGTCTTTTACGAAACCTTTTAGCGTTTTGAAAAACTTTTTATCACCCATATATAAACGCAGGCTATCCACCATAATTTCCGAGCGATTGTAGGCTATCATAACGTATTCAAGTTCATTTGAAAAGTCTTTTAAGTTTCTATCCATAACGGGCGGTGCGGTAACGCCTAAGTAGACTAAACTACCCTTTATCGCGCCGTAAGAATTCTTGGCTTCGGAAATATATTCGCCGTAACTTTTTTCACCGTTTTCGCCCATAAACAAGGCGGTTGAAAACTCGGTTAAACCTTCGTCTAAAAAACCTATTTCACTCTCGTTTACGCCAACGATTCCGTAAAACCATTGGTGCGCCGTTTCGTGAACAACGGTATAATCGCGATAACTGCCAACGCTATCTGAAATCAAAGATAAGCAGGGGTATTCCATACCGCCGTAAATAAAATCGCCTTCGGCGACAACGTAAGTATCGTAAGGATATTCAAAATATTTATTGCTAAAATATTCAAGGGCGGAAACGGCGACCGATAGGGTGTTTTCGGGCTGGTTATCGGCATAATAATAGTACGCTACGTCAACACCGCCAACGCTTTCTTTTAACACGTTGTATTTTTGCGATAGGATAAACGCTATATCCCTAACGCACTCTCGCTCGTACAAATATTCCGTTTCCCCACCCGACCAAACCGTTTGAACGGGCGATAATGAAGACGCCACTACGAAAGTTGACGGAACTGTAAGCGAAACCTTATAATCGGCACACTCGCTATAAAAAGGGTCGCCTGCGGGATAGTATACGCTTTGGTAATACTCGCCGTTTTCGTACACGCAAGCAATAGGATAAAAGCCGGTTAAGTTAATCGTATCTTCACCGTAACCGTAGCGGTGATAAACGTTTGGCAAGTAACATTTAAACTCGATATAAACGCTTACTTCTTCCCCCTTTTTAAACGGCTTTTCAAAGAAGATTTTGAGAAACTGCGAATTTGTGCCCACGATTTCATAACTTGCCTTTTTACCGCCCGTTTTAACGGCTAAAACATCTATCTTACCGCTTGAAAAACCG
>JAGCLN010000007.1 GCA_017646945.1 Clostridia bacterium
AATACTGGAACTTTTTACAAGGCAAATCTCCATTGCCACACCACCTTTTCAGACGGCAAACTTACCCCAGAACAAGTTAAAGAACATTATTTAAAATTAGGTTATTCGGTAGTTGCCTTTACCGATCACGACCTTATGGTTTGCCAAAACCACTTAACCGACGATAATTTCGTTGCGCTCAACGGCTTTGAAGTTGAGTTTTGGGAAAAGGATAGACCTGCTAAGAGTTGGGGCTTCCGCCATCAATGTCACTTAAACTTTATCGCGCTTGACCAAGATAACGATATTCAACCGTTTTGGCATAGAAGTAAATATATAATCGGCAACAATCACCTTCGCCACCTTGGAAAGTTTGATGAAAACGAACCCGACTTCGAGCGTTGGTACGATGAATACTGCATTTCACGAATGATGCGCGAAGGTAGAGAGAAAGGCTTTTTCGTAACCTACAACCACCCCGGTTGGTCGAGAGAAGACTACTCGCTTTACTCTAAGTACAAAGGCATGAACGCGATTGAAATTATGAACGGCGCAATCAACTCGGGCTTTAACGATTACGCTATTCGCCCCTACGACGATATCTTGCGCGGTGGCGAAAAGATTTTAGCAATCGCCGGCGATGATAACCACAATAGGAAACCGCTTGATTCCCCCTACTCGGATAGCGGTGTTTGTTGGACTATGATTAAGGCGGAAAAATTAACCTATAAGGCGATAACCGATGCGTTACTTAGTGGTCATCTCTACTCGTCTGAAGGCCCTGAAATCTACGAACTTTACTACGAAGACGGCATCGTTACTATTAAGTGTTCACCCGCTCAAAAGATAACCGTTTCACGCCAATCGAGAAAGGCGGGAATCAAACTTATGGAAGATAATCCGCTCACCGAAGCGTCGTTTGACGTATCTAAAACAAAAGACGGATATTTTAGAATTACCGTTGAGGGTTTAGACGGAAAGCAAGCGTTTACTAACGCGTACTTCCTTGAAGATATTTAATATTAAAAAGCAGTTGATAAACTGCTTTTTTTATGCTAAAATACTCTTATGAAACGAGCAAGTGGAATTTTAATGCATATATCGTCGCTTTACGGCGATTACTCAATCGGCAGTTTTGGTAAAGAGTGTAAAGACTTTGTCAATTTTTTATCGAGCGCAGGCTTTACCTACTGGCAAGTTTTACCTTTTTGCTTGCCTGACGAGTGCAACTCGCCTTACAAATCGTTCGGCGCGTTTAGTGGCAACCCCTACTTTATAGACCTTCCTACCCTTTTTGAAAAGGGCTTGATTTCAAAAGAAGATTTGGATAATGCAAAACAACGCTCGCCATATCTTTGCGAATTTTCAAGGCTGAAAGAAGAAAGGTTTAACTTGCTTGAAAAGGCAAGTGCTAATTTTACTGATGTTAAGGCTATGGAAAGTTTCTACGCCGAATATCCCGAAGTTTTAAAGTTTTGCGAGTTTATGGCGTTAAAAGTTGCAAACGGTAATCTTTCCCACGATAAGTGGACGGTTTTTAAACCTAACGAACACGCGCTTAGCGTTTGGAAGTTTATTGAATACGAATTTTTTACCGAGTGGCTTGAAATTAAAAAATACGCAAACGCTCACGACGTAAAGATTATCGGCGATATGCCTATCTACGTTGACTACGACAGTAGCGACCTTTACTTTAACAAAGGCGAGTTTTTACTCGATGATAGCGGTAAGCCGAAACTCGTTGCAGGCGTTCCGCCCGATTATTTTTCTGCAGACGGTCAACTTTGGGGCAACCCCTTATACGACTGGTCGGCTATGAAACAAAACGGTTACGCTTGGTGGAAAAGGCGCATTGAGTTTCATAAAAAAATCTTTGACGGCGTGAGAATTGACCATTTTAGAGCCTTCCAAGATTACTACGCGATTAAATCAACTGAAAAGACGGCGAGAAACGGCAAGTGGAAAAAAGGCCCGCGCCTACCGTTTATAAACGAAATTAAAAAACTTTGCGGTGATTTTACCGTGATTGCCGAAGACTTAGGGCTTATCACTAACGAAGTTAGAACTCTCGTTGAAAAAAGCGGATTCCCCGGTATGAAGGTTTTGCAGTTTGGGTTCTTAGGCGAAGAAAATTCGCCACACTTACCGCATAACTTTATCAATAACTCTATTGCGTACACAGGCACTCACGACAACAAT
>JAGCLN010000116.1 GCA_017646945.1 Clostridia bacterium
AAGGTTGTAGATAATTCCTTGATAGCGGGGATTGCAGAGAGAAGAGCAGTGCCACCACCGGGAACGATACCTTCTTCAACTGAATCTTTGGTTGCAGCGAGAGCATCTTCGATGCGGAGTTTCTTTTCTTTCATTTCAACTTCGGTTGCTGCGCCAACGTTAATAACTGCTACGCCACCTGCAAGTTTAGCAAGTCTTTCTTGCAATTTTTCTCTATCGTAATCAGAAGTAGTTGCATCCATTTGAGTTTTGATTGCTGCAACTCTTGCTTTGATTGCTTCAGGATTGCCGTTGCCACCGATAATGGTAGTGTTATCTTTATCAACTTTGATTTGAGTCGCTCTACCGAGCATATCAAGAGTAACTTGCTTAAATTCAATACCTAAATCGGTAGAGATTACTTGACCGCCTGTTAAGATGGCAATATCTTCAAGCATAGCCTTTCTTCTATCGCCGAATCCTGGTGCCTTAACTGCTACGCAGTTAAATACGCCTTTTAACTTGTTTACTACGAGCGCTGCAAGAGCATCGCCTTCAACGTCTTCAGCGATGATTAAGAGTTTTGCGCCTTGTTGAGCAATAGGTTCAATGATAGGTAAAATTTCTTGAATTGCAGAAATCTTTTTATCGGTGATTAAAATGAGCGCGTTATCGTAAACTGCTTCCATTTTATCAGTATTAGTAACCATGTAAGCCGAAGCGTAACCACGGTCGAATTGCATACCGTCAACGGTGGTAAGTTCAGTCTTCATAGTTTTGCTTTCTTGAATAGTAATAACGCCGTCGTTACCAACTTTTTCCATAGCGTCTGAAATCAATGCGCCGATTTCTTCATCGCCTGCAGAGATTGATGCTACTTGAGCGATAGCCTTTTTATCGGTAACCGGTTTAGAAACTGATTTGATTTCGCTAACTGCAACGTCAACAGCCTTTTTAATACCTTTTTTAAGGATAATCGGGTTAGCGCCTGCCGCTAAGTTTTTAAGACCTTCTCTAATAATTGCTTGAGCGAGAACTACTGCGGTAGTAGTACCGTCACCTGCAACGTCGTTAGTTTTAGTTGATACTTCCTTAACGAGTTGAGCGCCCATGTTTTCAAACGCGTCTTCAAGCTCGATTTCCTTCGCGATGGTTACACCATCGTTAGTGATAAGGGGTGCGCCGAACTTTCTATCTAAAACAACGTTTCTGCCCTTAGGGCCAAGAGTAATCTTAACGGTATCAGCAAGAGTGTTTACGCCGGCTTCTAAAGCCTTTCTAGCGTCTTCACCATACTTAATTTGTTTAGCCATAATATAAAAATCTCCTTAATTATTCAACGATTGCTAAAATATCACTTTGTTTGATGATGGTAAATTCTTTACCGTCAACTTTAAATTGAGTGCCTGCGTATTGTGCGCATAACACAACGTCACCAACTGTTACTTGCATGGTAACTTCCTTTCCGTCGATAATTCCGCCGGGACCAACTGCAACAACCGTAACGGTTTGTTGGTTTTCTTGCGATGCGGAAGGAAGGATAAAGCCGGTTTTAGTAGTTTCTTCTTTATTGTTTTCAGTAACTACGACTTTATCGAATAATGGTTTAATATTCATAATTTAACTCCTTAAATATAAAATCAATCATTTTAGCACTCTCTAACTAAGACTGCTAACTCTATTATAGTCAATTAAATATTTTTGTCAATAGAATACTGCTAAAAAAATAAAAAATTTTGTTGAAATTGCGGTTAATTATAAATAAAAAGATATTGCAATAATATTTATATTATGTTAAACTAATATATATAAGAAATGGAGATTGCTATGAATAAATGGGATAAACGCTTTGCCGATATGGCAGATTTTATAGGTGAGTGGTCAAGTTGTTATCAAGACGGTAGGCACGTTGGCGCAGTTATCGTTAAAGATAATAGGATTTTAGCAACCGGTTATAACGGCGCGCCGTCAGGCGTTGTTAGTTGTAAAGACAAGGGTGAATGTTTGAGAAAGAAACTCAATATTCCGTCAGGCACTCGCCAAGAAACTTGTTATGCCGTTCACGCTGAGCAAAACGCTATTTGCCAAGCGGCTAAAATGGGCATTTCAGTTGAAGGCGCAACTATTTACGTTACTCACCAACCTTGTACCATTTGCACTAAGATGATAATTAACTCGGGTATTAAAAAAGTTGTGTACAAACACGGCTATCCCGACGAGTTTTCCGTTACCTTATTAAAAGAAGCGGGCGTTGAACTCGTTAAGTTTGAAGAATAAGGAGTTTATTATGGAAAACAAAAATCCTATCGTTACTATAAATTTAAACGACGGTGGCGTTATTAAGGCGGAATTATATCCCCAAATTGCGCCGAACACGGTAAATAACTTTATTTCCCTTATCAAAAAGGGTTATTATAACGGAATTTGCTTTCACAGAGTAATTCCCGGATTTATGATTCAAGGCGGTTGTCCGCTCGGAACGGGTACTGGTGGTCCCGGCTACTCAATCAAAGGCGAATTTACTAAGAACGGATTTAACAATGATTTAAAGCATACTCGTGGCGTTTTATCAATGGCGAGAACTATGATGCCAAATTCCGCAGGTTCGCAATTTTTCATTATGCACGAAGATAGCCCGCATTTAGATGGTCAGTACGCATCTTTCGGCAAGGTTATTGAAGGTATTGAAAACGTTGATAAGATTGCTGAAACTGCAACCGATTGGCACGATAGACCGTACGAAGACCAAATTATGAAAGAAGTAACGGTTGATACTTTCGGTGTTGAATACCCCGAACCCGTAAAAGCATAATATATTTATAAGGAAGAGTAGTTATGATTTTAGCGAAAAATGAAATTATTTTAAACGAGTGGGAATATGCCACTTCAAACAAGTACAATAGGTTTTTTAAAAAGACTAATCACATCTTGACCGTTACTAATAAAAGATTAGTATCAAACGTTTCAAATAAGCGCGGTGTTGCAAGGCGTGAAGTTGCGATTGAATCAATCCAAAATATGTCCTTAATCCACGAAAAACCGTTTGTATTAGGTTCAATTTTTAGGCTCTTAATCGCCCTTATCTTAATCGGTGGTGGAATATTTGCTATGGTAAGTTTCCCTAACGTTTACGTTATTGTTGCGGCAAGTATTGCAGTTTTAATCGGTATTGCGGTGCTTTTAGACGCGCTCTTTGATTTAGGGCAAGGCTACTTCTATATAGAACTATCAACTAACAACGTTGGCGAGAGTTCCGTAATGAGCGTTGGCTTTGAAAAGTATAGACGTAAGTTATCCGTTAAAAAACGCCTTAGAATCAACGTTGATAACGATATGGCTCGTGATATTGCTGATAAACTCGGCGCTATTATATTTGAGTATAAGTAAAATAAAAATCTGCGATAAAATCGCAGATTTTTTTATTTTCTAAACTTTCTAAAATCGTTTGAATAAAAGGGGATAAAGAAAGATTTTGAAGTATCTAAAAGCCTTGAAGATAAGCGCTCGTTATATCTACTTTGAAGTTCTTTATCGGTTAAATTTGTTGTAACGATTGTGTGTTTTCCATTGTCTATTCTATAAGAGATTAAGGAAAGTAAATACTCAATCGTAACGTTTTTAAATATAGGTTCAGTACCCAAGTCGTCAATAAATAAAAGGTCTGCGCCACACAAAACTTCTAAAATCAAACTTCTATCAATTTCGCTCGTGTGCATCTTAGTAAAGATTGAATTAAGGTCGGTAGAAGTTAAAAATAACGCGATATTATCACTTTTTTTAACAGAAGTTAAAACGCATTTTGCAAGTTGAGTTTTTCCCGT
>JAGCLN010000117.1 GCA_017646945.1 Clostridia bacterium
ATTAAAGTTTAATTTTTACATCAACACCCGATGGTAAGTGGATACTATCGAATATTTTAGCGTTTGTAGAGTAGATATCGATAAGTCTTTTGTGAGTTCTGATTTCGAATTGTTCTCTACTGTCTTTGTACTTGTGAGGGGATCTAAGTATTGTAACTACTTCCTTTTCCGTAGGAAGAGGAATAGGACCGCTTATTTTAGCGCCCGCTTTCTTCATCGTTTCAACGATTCTTTCGGTAGCTTGATCAACCATTTTGTGATCGTAAGCAGCCAACTTAATTCTAATTTTTTGTCCTGCCATAAATTTACTCCTTTTTTTATACTAACTGTTAATGTAGTCAACATTGCCGTGTGTGTCATACCCTAAACAATAAAAAAATCACTCGCTACTGTGTTGTTTTGCTGCGAATGACATAATATTACCTTGGGCATGGTTAGTCGCAAGAGTTATACTCTCACATTTGTCAACGAAAATTATCTTCTCACCGTTTTTACGAGTTCCGGAGTCGCAAAAGGGCAAAGTTTAAGTAACTTTTCGTATCAACACTATAAACACAGCGTTAATATAATAATATATTTTTCAAGTATTGTCAAACATTTTTACACGGTTTTTTAAAAAATTTTTTCACTAAAAAATAGGTTGCAAAATATAATTTAATATGTTAAACTAAACCTATAAAGTAATTAAAAGGAGATACGGTTATGGTAGCAGACGGCAATCCGCGAAGTAGAATAAACAACGTAATAACTTCAAAACCGCATCTTCAGGGCGCATTATTATAATGCGTATATACGCACGCGCGCGTTTCCATATATAATTCCCCGAGCGGTTTGGAAGTTCGGGGCTTTTTTATGCCCTAAAACTATTTTAGGAGGTATAAGTTATGGAAGAAAAAGAATTAAATGAAGAATTGCACGTTATTCCTGAAAAGCCTGACTTTTCGGAAGAACTTTTATCAATTATTAAAAGTGATTTAAAAAATTCTGAAATAAAAGAAAAACTCAGCGAGTATCACGATTACGATATTGCGGGAATTTTCCCCTTGCTCGAGCCAGATGAACGCAAAAGGCTTTATCGCGTGCTTGGTGACGAAGAAGTTTCAGATATTTTCGCTTACCTTGAAAACGTTGAAGACTACATTACGGAGCTCGACAACGAAAAAGCGGCTGACATTATTGAAGAAATGGACGCCGACGACGCTATTGACGTTTTAGACGAACTTCCTGAAGATAAGAAAGAAGATATTATTAGCCTTATCGAACCCGAAGCACAAGCGGATATTAAACTTATTGATAGTTATGAAGACGAGCAAATCGGTAGCCGTATGACGACTAACTATATTTCGATAAAGAAATCTTCAACTATTAAACAAGCAATGCGCTCACTCGTTAAGCAGGCTGCGGATAACGATAACATCTCTACTATCTACGCCGTTAATGACGACGATACTTTCTACGGCGCAATCGAACTTCGCGATTTGGTTATTGCAAGAGAAGGCACTCCCCTTGAAGATATAATCGTTACCAACTACCCGTACGTTTACGCGTTGGAAACAACGGCGGAATGTATTGAACAATTAAAAGACTACTCGGAAGATTCTATCCCCGTTCTTAATAAGCACAACGTTTTAATCGGCGTAATAACCGCGTCTGACATCGTTGAAGCGGTTGACGAAGAACTTGGCGACGACTACGCAAAACTCGCAGGTTTAACTTCTGAAGAAGATTTAGACGAACCTATTTTAAAAAGTATCACCAAGCGCATACCATGGCTCGTAATCTTATTAGTTCTCGGCGTTGGTATCGCGGCGGTTATTCAAGGTTTTCAAACACTAATACCCGCATCGCTTATAATTCTTTACACCTTCCAAAGTTTAATACTCGGTATGAGTGGTAACGCGGGTACTCAAAGCTTAGCGGTAACCATTAGAGTTATCAGCGATGACGAACTTGGACCGAAAGAAAAGTTTAAGTTCGTGTTTAAAGAACTTAGAGTTGGCTTTTTGAACGGACTTATCGTTGGAACACTTGCCTTTACCGTTATCGGCATATACGTTCAGTTCTTTGAACCCACCTTCGTTGCAACCTATAACGTTTCAGGCTTTGCCGTATCGATATGTATAGGCGTTTCACTTCTTATATCAATGCTTATTGCAAGCCTTGACGGAACGCTTATTCCTATCTTCTTTAAAAAGATAGGCATTGACCCCGCCGTTGCATCAGGACCGCTTATTACTACTATTAACGACTTCGTTGCCGTTATCGTATACTACGGCGTTTCAATCTTATTACTTGTAAAACTACTTGGAATTGCATAAAAAAATATCCACGGACCTTATCCGTGGATATATTTTTTTGTTTTTATTTGATTAACGTTTGCAACCTGAGTTTACGCAAGCGGAAACTTTAAAGGTTATTGCGGGTAAAGTGTAGATATCTTGAACGTTATCCGAATCTTTGATAACTTCAACGGTATCGTAGTCTTCATCGCCTTCTTGAGCGTGTTCCATTTCAACGATATCGCCGCCTACCATCTTGCAGTAGTTGCCATCTTTATCAACGTAGTAATCAAAACCGCCGTTTGCGTAAGAAGGAACGCCGTTTACACGGTTGCCCGCGTATCTCATATGAACGTAGTCCTTATCGTTTTTAGCGTTGTCTTCAAGCGCTTCTTTAAGCGTTTCTAAAGAGTCGGAATCAATGTAACCGAATACGCAGTATTCGTTAGCGTTAAATTCGCCGTTGTTGTTTAAAACGATTGCGAAAGTTGCCTTAGCGGTATCGTATTTAGCGTCGCCAGAGTCAATATCAAAATCTCTAAGCATTACGAGTGCGCCGGCTTGAACTACGAGTTCAGACCTTAAACCGTTTTGAGTAAATTCACCTCTAATAGACTCACCGTCATAGTTTTTTGCTTGATAACCTTCGGTAAATCCGCCTACAACCGCATAGCTTGCTTGTTTTGAAAGAGTAATAACGGTATCGTTATAATAGCCGCCGTTGATAAGCGAAAGAACTCTTTCAGTAGTATCGGGCGCGAAAGTTTCATAAAGAGTAAGAGTTGAATCAATAGAAGCTGCTTCACCGCCTACCGTGTAAGAAATTTTAAAATCAACGGTATGGATAACGCTTCCGTCTTTAGTTTCTTTACAACCGCTTACCGCCAACACTAAAGTTGAAATAATAGCAAGCGCCATAATTTTGATAAATGCTTTTTTCATATTGCCTCCTAAGCGAAAAAGTATGATATTAAACCTATAATTGCAATCATTCCTATAACGGCACCAACCACACCAAGCACTCTAAGTGCCGAAACGGGCGTTTTGCCCACTACTTTTGCGGTGTTACCGTTAACGTGAACGGAATAATTTTTCTTGTTGTATCTATAATTTAAAAGATAAAGTGGAAGAAGAACGTACTTGTAGGTAACGTTCGAGTGGTTTGTGGTAGCCCTGAAATAATCAACTACGTGATAGTGATATCTTGATAAGACGCGCTGTTTAATGGCTTGGTCCATACAAACCTTAGCGTCTTGCCAACAATCTTCAATCTTTCTATCGGAACGCTTTGCCATAAACCCCGTTAAATACTCGCTATCGTAAGTTTTAATAGCGCCGTTATCAAAGGGGGATATTTTGTTAAGAACCGATTGAGAATAGGCGGTATCAGCATTTATCAAAACGTCATCAAAAAAATCGCTGTAAACACCGGAAACGGTTCGCCATACGATATAAGTTTCCGTTCTTCTATTCTTACCAGACCCCACCACTCTCGTGTGGCGAGTACCAAGCCTTGCTTGGTAAATTGTTTCCGTTTGGCTATCAAAGGTAAAGGAAGGTTGATAAACTCCCCTAAAATCTTCCGCGTGAAGATTATTTTTGAATTTGGTTGGAGCAAACAGTTTTTTCTTCGCCCACGTTTTAGAATTTTCAAGCGCCGTTTCCTTAGTTACGGTAAACGGAATTACGGCGTTGGGTTTAAGCCCTGCAAGTTCAGTAGATTTAACAACGTGCGCCGTACCACAGTAAGGGCAACCCGTTGCCGTTTCGCCAACTTTTAAAACGACCACCGCGCCACAGTTTTCACAGCGGTAAACGGAAGAATCGTCTTTCCAAACTTCAGCGTTTTCAAAAGCGGATAAAATATCAAGCTCTAATACCTTAGAAGACTTTTCAAAATCAGTAACCGTAGCACAATGCGGGCATTTAAGCATTTGCGTTTCGGGGTCAAACACCATATTCGCCCCACAACCCGCGCATTTAATCGTAACGGTTTCTTTTTTATTTTCATTTTCAAAGAAATCTCTTTCTTGCATTAGTACTACCTTTCAAGTGCAAATCATAGATTTGCGGTGAAATTCACGAAGTTTATAGCAGGTTAAAAAGTTTAAGACGTTAGTTGCAAGTATATCAAGGCTCGCGAAGGGTTTTGGGTGAGATTGACCTTTTGGTCATCGAAGTCAAAACACTAAGCAGTAACGCAGATAGACGAAGCAAATAACGAATTAAAATAAGACGTTAGAAACAAGCAAGACAAGGCTCGTAAAACTTGGGAGGGTGCAATAGACCTTTTTGGTCATTGCAGTCGCACGAGTTAACGAAGCTTATAATAGAACTCGTTTAAGACGTTAGAAACAAGTTAGGCAAGGCTCG
>JAGCLN010000118.1 GCA_017646945.1 Clostridia bacterium
GAGTTTGACGTGCTTTGTGGTATTAACTTGTTGCGTGAGGGGTTAGACTTGCCTGAAGTTAAGTTGGTGGCTATTTTAGATGCGGATAAAGAGGGCTTTTTGCGTAGTGAAACTTCGCTTATTCAAACGATAGGTAGGGCGGCGCGTAACGCTGAAGGTAGAGTTATTATGTATGCAGACGTTATTACGGGAAGTATGAAACGCGCAATAGATGAAACCAACCGCCGTAGAAAAATTCAAAGTGAATATAACAATAAACACGGTATAGTTCCAAAAACTATCGTAAAAGACGTGGTTAATACTTTGGAAATTACCAAAAAGACGGATAGAACTAAAGACGTTAAAAAACAAGATATCCCCGAAGAGATTGAAAAGTTAAAGGCGCTTATGAAAATTGCGTCGGCTAACCTTGATTTTGAAAAATGCATTGAAATAAGGGATACTATTGCAAAACTTAAAATGAAGATGAGAAAGTAATATGGATTATTTGAGAATTAAAGGCGCAAAAGAGAATAACCTTAAAAATATTGACTTAACTATCCCGCGAGAGAAGTTGGTGGTATTTACGGGGCTTTCGGGTAGTGGTAAAAGTACGCTCGCGTTCGACACCATTTATGCGGAAGGGCAAAGAAGATACGTTGAAAGTTTGTCAAGTTATGCGCGTATGTTTTTGGGACAGATGGAAAAGCCAAACGTGGAACTTATTGAAGGATTATCGCCCGCCATTTCAATCGACCAAAAAACCACTTCGCATAACCCACGCTCAACTGTGGGAACTGTTACGGAAATCTACGATTATTTCCGTCTTCTTTTCGCACGCGTGGGCGTTCCGCATTGTCCCGAGTGCGGTAGAGAAATCGCTCGCCAAACTGTTGACCAAATTGCGGATAAAATAACTTCGCTTGCAGAAGGAACTAAAATTCTAATCAACGCGCCCGTGATTCGTGGCAAAAAGGGTGAATATTCTAAAAATTTTGAAAGTTATAAAAAGAGCGGTTTTGCCCGTGTGGAAGTTGACGGCGTTATTTACGACCTTTCAGAAGAGATTAAGTTAGATAAAAATAAAAAGCACGATATAAGTGTGGTGGTGGATAGATTAGTTGTTAAAGAAGGCATTGAAAAACGCTTAACCGACAGTTTAGAAACGGCAATTAAACTTGCTGAAGGCTTGGTTGTTGCACAGATAGTCGGCGGTGAAAGTCTTTTGTTTTCTACAAAATATTCTTGCCCCGATTGCGGAATAAGTATTGAAGAGATTGAGCCGAGATTGTTCTCGTTTAACAATCCTTTCGGTGCTTGCCCTGAATGTTTCGGTTTGGGATTTAAAAATGAAATAGACGAAAATTTAGTTGTTAAAGACCCGAATAAATCCATAAACGAGGGGGCAATGACTATAACCGGCTGGAATTTAGATAGCGGAAAAATGGCGCAAATGTATTTTAAGTCGCTATCTGAGCATTATGGTTTTAGTTTAGATACGCCCGTTAAAGATTTGCCAAAAGATATTTACAATATGTTGCTTTACGGCAACAATGGCGAAAGAATTAAAATGCAATACGATACTCGTACTTTTAAGGGAAGTTATGAAAGTTCGTGGGAAGGAGTTATTCCAAACCTTACGAGACGATATCGTGAAACAACGAGCGATTATACTAAAAGTGAGATAGAAAGGTATATGACCGTCTTACCGTGTAATACTTGCGGTGGGAAAAGACTTAAAAAAGAGGCGCTTGCAGTAAAAATAAACGGCAAAAATATTTCTGAACTTACTGATATGGCAGTTTCGGAGCTCTATCAGTTTGTAGAAACTCTTTCTTTTGATAAAACGGCAACGCTCATTGCAACTCCTATTATAAAAGAAATTAAAGAAAGACTTAAATTTTTAATTGACGTAGGGTTAAATTACCTTACTTTATCGAGAAGTGCGTCCACACTTTCTGGGGGCGAGGCGCAGAGAATAAGACTTGCTACACAAATAGGTAGCGGACTGACAGGGGTAC
>JAGCLN010000119.1 GCA_017646945.1 Clostridia bacterium
CCTAATAGGCGGTTGCTCCTTTATCCCAAAATTCTTTTTATGCAAAAACAATTTCGGGAACCCTATTATATTTCTAACGGCTTAAAAAATCACGTTGAACAAACTTTTCTTAATCAAACGCGAGCCTACTTGTGCTTGTTTCTAACATCAAACACAACTTATAATAATCAATAATCTAAAATTAATTTTTCAAACTATAAAGACACACGACTACTTTCGTGAAACGGGAGAATTATGGAAAATTTTTATTTTGAAACCGTTGCTACCGATAAAAATTCTGGAGCAAGAGCAGGTATATTGCATACACCGCACGGCGATATTAAAACGCCCGTGTATATGCCCGTTGGCACTCAAGCCACGGTTAAGGGCGTTTACCCCCGTGATTTAGACGACGCAGGCGCTCAAATTATACTTGCTAATACCTATCACTTATATATGCGCCCTGGCGATAATATCGTAAAACAAGCAGGCGGACTTCATAAATTTATGAATTACAATAAGCCTATTTTAACCGATAGCGGTGGCTTTCAGGTTTTCTCGCTTGCTAAACTTAACGATATCAAAGACGACGGCGTTACCTTTCAATCGAACGTTGATGGTTCAAAACACTTTATCACGCCCGAAAAGGCTATTGAAATCGAAAATAACTTAGGTGCCGATATCATTATGGCGTTTGACGAATGTTCGGCTTACGGCGTTGATTATAACCGAGCAAAGCGCGCTATGAATAGAACTCACGCTTGGCTTGATAGATGCTATAACTACCATAAAGTTAATAAGCAAGCGTTGTTTCCTATCGTTCAAGGCAATATGTTCAAAGACCTTAGATTAGAAAGTTTAAGAGCGGTAAAGCCTTACGCTAAATACGGTATGGGTATAGGCGGTTTATCGGTAGGCGAGCCTAAGCAAGTAATGTACGATATGTTAGAAGCGATGTATCCTGAATTTCCGGATAACGTTCCAAGATATTTAATGGGCGTTGGCAGTCCCGATTGCTTGATTGAAGGTGTTAAGCGTGGTATTGATATGTTCGACTGTGTTTTGGCTACCCGTATTGCAAGAAACGGAACGGCTATGACGAGTAGGGGAAAAGTAGTAGTTAGAAACGGTAAGTATAAAGACGATTTTACACCGCTTGACCCCGAGTGCGATTGTTACTGTTGCCGTAACTATTCAAAAGCATACCTTCGCCACATGATAAACGTTGGGGAAATGACGGGCGCTATGCTTTTATCACTTCACAACATTACCTTCCTTGTAAAACTAATGGAAGGCATGCGCGAAGCGATTATCGGCGGGTATTTAACTGACTTTACGAGAGAGTTTTATGAAAAATATGGGGAATATTGTGAAATCCCTTTAAATTTAAAATAAACGCTTGATTATTAACCAAAAATAGTGTAAAATATAAAAAGTTAAAAAACTATAAATAAAAGTAGTTTAAGGAGAATTTATTAGTATGTTATGGATTATTCTTGTTGCTATCGTAGGTTTATTCGCATGGTCAACTTACCAAAGCAAGCAACGTAAAAAACAAGAACTCAAAGAACAAAATAAAAGAAGCAGAATTTGCGCAGGCACTAAGATTATCACTATCGGTGGTATCATGGGTGTAGTTGTTTCTATCGACCACGAAAATAGAACTTTCGTTTTAGAAACCAACGGCACTTTAATTGAATTTGATATGCGCGCAATTTATCAATACACTCTTCCCCCCGAAGTAGAAGCGCAAATCGCGGCTGAAGCAGCAGCGCAAGCAGCGGCTCAAGAAGCGGCTAAAAACGCTAAGAAGAACGGCAAGAAAGCCGATGCCCCCAAGCCCGAAGTTAAAGAAGAAAAGGCTGAAGAAAAGGCTGAAGAAAAGGCTGAATAAGTTATAAAATTTAAAAACTCCGCATAGGTTATACTCAAGCGGAGTTTTTTTATGTCAAATTGCAAAAGTACTATTTTATCTTTTATTAAAGGAACGGTAATCGCCGTAATCTTTTCACTCGTAGCAATTTTAATATTCGCCTTTTTAATAAAGGCGTTTAGTATTTCTCTCGGCGCTATTAAGCCCGTTGTTATAATCCTTAAAATTTTAGCGGTATTTTTAGGCGTTTTGTTTTCAATAAACGGCGAAAAAGGTCTTATAAAAGGCGGAGCGCTCGGCATTATCATTATCTTTATAACCTTTATACTATTTTCTATAATAGGCAAAAGTTTTGGTTTTTCAATAAACTTTTTGTGGGAATTACTTCTCGGTTTAGCGGTAGGCGGTGTGGGTGGAATTCTCGGCGTAAACTTAAAAAAATAAAAGCGGAAATTATCCGCTTTTTTTATTGACAAAAAATATTTTATAATGTATCATTGTGTTAGTTAAGTAATACAATGGAGAATGTAATGAGTTTTTCTTTTAAAAATGACGCACCTATTTATTTGCAAATAATAGAACATATAAAAATGCAGATAATAAGTAAGGCGTATAAACCAAACGATAAATTGCCGTCGGTTAGGGAACTTTCTTGCATATACGAGGTAAATCCAAATACCGTGCAAAAGGCGTTAGCGGAACTTGAAATGGAAGGGTTAATTTACACGGAGCGTACAAACGGCAAGTTTGTAACGGGGGATAGTTTAGTTATTCAAAAAGCAACTAACGATACCGTTGATAAGATGGTTGATGAATTTTTAAACTCGATGCAAAGCATAGGTATATCAAAGAGTGAAGCAATCAAAATTTTAGGAGAAAAGGATTGATTATGGAAATATTAAAAGTTAACAACGTATCAAAAAGTTTTGATAACAAAAAGATTATAGACGGAGTTTCATTTTCCGTTCAAGCGGGTAAAATCGTAGGTTTACTTGGCAAAAACGGAAGTGGTAAAACAACCGTAATTAAAATGATAAACGACCTTTTGACTATTGACGAGGGTGAAATTTTAATTAACGGTGAAAAAATTAGCGAAAAAACCAAGGGGGTAGTTTCGTATTTACCCGAAAGAACTTATTTAGAAAGCGATAAAACGGTTAAAGACTGTTTGAAATTTTTTGAAGATTTTTATTTAGATTTTGATAGAGAAAAAGCCGAATTATTGCTTAAAGATTTGGGGCTTGACAAGGAGAATAG
>JAGCLN010000120.1 GCA_017646945.1 Clostridia bacterium
ACACAATATCATTATACGCAAGGCTAAAATATAAAGTTACCATAAAAAAAATTTTAAATTTATATTGAAATTATATATTTTTATGGTATAATCAAATAAACATTAAATTAAAGAGGTGTTATATGAGTATTTTGGAAAATTTATTTCCTTATAGTAGCAAAAAAGCGGAAAAAGTTATGTTGAACTCACTCCGTAAAGAGAATTTCCCCGGTGTAGGTAAAGATTACAAAAAGTATTTTACTACTGAAATTCACTCTTCTTACGGTAAAACCGCAAAAGCGGAAATTAAATATAGGTCAACTGGTTTATACCGTGGTAATTTATGCGCTTTTAGTAACTTTACTAGATATAAGCGCAATGGTAAAGGCCCTTGGCAATACGAAGTTAAGGTTGGCTTAACTTTCTACGGTATTGATATTTCAAACAAGGCGTTCGCATCAACTCAAGCGGAAATTAGAAAGCAATATCCTAAAGTTTCTTTCTCATTCTATCCGTCGGGTATTGACATTTATTATATTTCTAACACAAAGCAAAAGGGCGATTCGCTTCAAGACACGGTTAGATACTTTGATATCCTTTTCAGTTTGGACCGTTCGTCAATTTACGATATCATGAACTATATGTACGACCAACAACACAAAAAATAATATAAAAAAATAAAGACCGATAATTTAGGCTTTATTTTTTTATTGATTAGTCGATATTTTCAAACGCTTTTAAACCAACAACGCTATCAATAGGAAGGGAGAAGAGTATTCCGTGCGCGTCGGTATTCGTACCGGCTTTTTCCATGATTGCTTTCATAATAACATCGCGGGTATCACGGCGAGCAACGATATAAATCATTTCTTTTTCTTCGCTAATGGAAACGCCGAAGAATTTTGCAATTTCCGCTCCCGTACCAACTGCGCGAACTACCGTGCCACCGCCTGCGCCTGCGCCACGAGCAGCATCCATAACAACGCTTACATTACCTCTGTTTACTATAGTTATTATCAATACGGTTTTACTTTCAGTATTCGTCATATTTTCTTTCTCCTTCTTCTCAATGGGATTTTCACCTACGAAATGTTTTAAAGAACTCATTCCGCCAACGCTATCTAACGGAACTAAAACGGCGATACCGTTTCCTAAGGAAGATATATCCATTTCAACGATAAGCCCCTTTAAAATCTCGCCCATTTTATCTTCGGTAATCATTGTTTGAAACATTACTTTTTCAGTTTTTTCAAGCCCTAACAAACTAAGCGTGCTTTCGCTTGCCGTACCGTTGCAAAGCAAGGTTATAACGCTTTTTACGTCATGGCGGTGGAAGAAATCAAGGTAATCTTCCGAATATTCTCTTTTTGTTATAACAATTAAATATTTTAAACCTTTCATATTCTTCCCCCTTATTCAATAATTTCTTCAACGACGTTAAGCTCTGTGATTTTTTGCTTAATCTTAGCCTTTTTAATCTTAAAGATTAAACCTAAAATTTGAATTGTGATAAGCGGTGTCATCGCAACCATAGCGACAACGCCGAAACCTTGAGTTGCTACGTTCATTCCAACCGAACTACAAATACCAAGTGCAAGTGGCATTAGAAAACTTGCAGTCATAGCGCCCGATGCAACGCCACCTGAGTCAAACGCGATAGCGGTGAACATATCTGGAACAATAAATGTTAGTATTAACGCAATTAAATATCCCGGAATTAAAAAATACATAATAGGGATATCGAACAATATTCTAAGCATTGCAAGACCAACTGATACCGCAACGCCTATCATAAGGCTAAACCTGAGTGCTTTTTTAGGAATTGCGCCCGAAGTTATTTCGTAAACTTGCTTAGTTAATACGTGAACTGCGGGTTCTGCCGCAACAACGAAGTAGCCTATAAGCATACCGATAGGAACGATTATCCAATTATAAGATAATTTACCGATTGCTTCGCCTAAATAACTACCAACGGGCAAGAAGCCAACGTTAACACCCGTTAAGAACAGCACTAAGCCTAAATAAGTGTAAATAACACCTATTAAAATTCTATCAACGTTATGCCTTGAAAGTTTCGTTCCTAAAAGTTGGAAAATGAAGAAAAATGCAACGATAGGCAATAGCGCGATAGCAACTTCTTTAAAATAGTGGGGGATAGCAACTAAGAAAACGTAGAGTAAATCTTTAGAGTTATCAACAATATTTATAGTTTCCGCTCCCGTATCTATTGAAGTTGGCTTAAAAATAATGCCGAGAATCATTACCGCTATGATAGGACCGATTGAGCATAGAGCAGTAAGACCGAAACCGTCGGTTTCCGCACTCTTATCGCTGCGCATAGCCGCAACGCCCGTACCGATTGCAATAATGAACGGAACGCTCATAGGCCCTGTGGTTACGCCACCAGAATCAAACGCTAATGGAATGAAAGCATCGGGAACAAACGAAGAAAGAATAAACACAACGGCGTATGAGAAGATTAAAAGGTAAGATAATTTCACTTTTAATACAATTCTTAAAAATGCGATGACTAAGAAAACGCCCACGCCTACGCCTACCGACAAAATAAGCGTCCACGAATTCATAGTTTTAGTAAGTTGTGATGCAAGAACTTGCAAATCGGGTTCGGAAATCGTTATTAAAACGCCCACGATAAAACAAACTGGAACGATTATCCAAATCTTTTTCGTTCTCATAACGGATGTGCCAACGTATTCGCCGATAGGCGTCATCGCGGTATCCGCGCCGAGAGTAAATAAGCCCATACCAACACTAACGAGTAGTGCGCCTACAATAAAAGATAAGAGTAGGCCGTTATCTAACGGAACGATGGTAAAACAAAGAAATAAAACGATTGCCGTAATGGGTAATACGGATGAAAACGCTTCTTTTACTTTTTGTGAAATTATAGTTCTATCTAAAATTAAGAAATGAGAACGCCTTTTCATTTTAATCTCCTTGTTTTTTGCTGTGAATAGTATACCAAATAAACTTTTAAAAGTCAATTAGGAATATATATTATATATTGATTGGTTTTTTCGCCTTTTTTACACTATATATTGACAAATAATTTTATAATCACAAAATTTTCTACAATATATTGACAAACGCGCGTATGCGTGATAATATATTTTAAATGGCTTTCGCCAAATTATACTATAGGAGAAAATATATGGCAAAAAATTTAGTTTATGACGTTCATGAAACGCCAAAGTTCAACAAACTCATAATCTTCGCGCTTCAACAATTACTTGCAATTCTTGCTGCAACAATTGCTGTGCCAAGCATTATCGGTTTACCAACACAAATTCCCGCGGCTATTTTCGGCGCAGGTATCGGTACACTCGTTTACCAACTTTTCACAAGGTTTAAGAGCCCCGTGTTCCTTGGAAGTTCGTTTGCATTCCTTAACTCGCTTGCAGTTGCTATAACCTATGGTTATTGCGGTATCGTTCTCGGTTCAATCGTAGCAGGTCTCGTTTACGTTGCAATCGCGCTCGTTATCCACTTTGTTGGTACTGACTGGGTTGCTAAGCTTATGCCCCCCGTTATTATCGGACCTACCGTTGCTCTTATCGGTTTATCTCTTGCAGTAAACGCTATGGGCGATATTACTAAGGCAAACGCAAGCACTTGGAACCAAACTTACAACCTCGTTGCGCTTCTTTGCGGTTTAGTTACTTTCGCAACCGTAGTTATTTGTTCAACTCAAAAGAAGTTCACAATGCCTAAACTTATTCCTTTTATTTTAGGTATTGGCGCAGGTTATATAACTGCATGGTTATTTACCATTATCGGTATTTTAACTAATTGCGATTACTTAATGATTGTCGACTGGTCTGCCATAAAAGCAAACTTCGTTGATCAAAGTGGTGAATTTACCGGTCTTTCAGCCTTCTTAACTGCTCCTAAATTTGCGTTATTTGAAGGTATTAAAGAACTTATGAATGGTGAAGTAGGTTCTGAAATTATGAAGGCAAGCAAATCAAGCGCAACCGTTATTACTTGGGGTGGCGTTGCAGAAGTTCTTATCGCGTTCCTTCCCGTTGCACTCGTTGTATTTGCAGAACACATCGCTGACCACAAAAACCTTTCTACTATTATTGAAAAAGACCTTATTAAAGAACCCGGTTTAAAGAGAACCTTACTTGGTGACGGCGTTGGTTCAATCGCAGGTACTTTACTCGGCATTTGCCCGAACACTACTTACGGCGAATCAGTAGGTTGCGTAGCAATTACCAAAAACGCATCGGTATTTACTATTACGGTTACTGCAATAATGTGTATCGTATTATCGTTCATTTCACCGATAATGGTTATTCTTCAATCTATTCCTTCTTGCGTAATGGGTGGCGTTTGCCTTACCTTATACGGCTTTATCGCAGTATCTGGTCTTAAGATGTTTAAAGAAGTTGACCTTTCTGAAAACAAGAACCTTTTCGTTGTATCTGCTATCTTAATCGCAGGTATCGGCGGTTTAACTATCCAAATTCCTTACACAAGTGAAATTGCTACGGTATTCTTCGTTGATTATTCTAGCGGTGCTGCTGAATTAGCATCTAAACTTGATGGTTTCACTAAGGTTATCAAAGTTACGCCTATCGCAACCGCGCTTATCTTAGGTATTGTAACTAACTTCGTTTTAGGTAAGATTGAAAAGAGTAAATTCGGCAAAGAACCCGAAGAAACTAAAGAAATTGCCGAATAAGGAGAATTATTTTGAAAAAATACGATAACGTAGTCATTTTTGACCACACACTTATTAAACATAAAATAGCAATACTTCGTGACGAAAAAACGAGTATGAAAGAGTTTAGAGAACTCGTTGAAGAAATTACTACGCTTATGACTTACGAGTGTTTAAAAGACGGTGTTCCCACCGTTCAAAAGGAAGTTAAAACTCCGCTTGAAACTTGCACTCAACAGTTCGTTAAAGATAATTCTATCGTAATCGTTCCTATTTTAAGAGCAGGTCTTGGTATGGTAAACGGAATTCACGTTTTATTCCCGTCTGCAAGAGTAGGTCATATCGGTATGTATCGCGATGAAGAAACTTTACAACCACACTCATACTACTGCAAACTTCCCGCAGGTATTGAAGATTGCTTAGTTTTAGTTGTTGACCCCATGCTTGCTACCGGTGGTAGCGCGTGCGATGCAATTGCCGAACTTAAAAAACGCGGTTGCAAGAACATTAAGTTTATGGGTATTATCGGTGCGCCCGAAGGCGTTTCTAAGGTTGCCGAAGCGCATCCTGACGTTGATATTTACGTTTCTACCTTAGATAGATGCTTAAATGAACACGGTTACATTTTACCGGGTTTAGGCGATGCGGGTGATAGACTTTTCGGTACAAAATAATTTTAAATGCAGGTTACTTGAAGAACCTGCATTTTTTTCTTTACCTTTCATTTTTATTATTAGATAATAACACTATGAAACAGAACCACGTATTAATTATTGAAAACAATGCACTTAACTAGG
>JAGCLN010000121.1 GCA_017646945.1 Clostridia bacterium
AAGCCATAATTAAAAGTAGGCTCGCCCTTAGGTAGTTCAAATAATTCATAGGTAGATGCGTCAACTTGTTCACGTGGCGTAGCCGTTAAGCCTAAAATAAGACTATCAAAATAACGAATTATCGCTTGATATTTGTTATAAACCGAACGGTGGCACTCGTCCAAGATAATAAGGTCGAACTTACCAACGCCAAACGCACGTTTTTCTTTATCAATAAGATTGAGCATCGTAGGATAAGTAGAAACAACGATACGAGCGTTAAAATCTCTATCGTCGCCTTTTTCTTCAGAAACAGCACAAATAGAAGAGTTAGGTAAATGTTTTTTGAACGCATTCTTTGCTTGATTTACAAGCTCGTTTCTATCGGCAAGAAAAAGGATATGCTTTGCCCAATTTGCACGTTGCAAAAGGTCAACGATAGAAATAGCGCAACGAGTTTTACCCGTACCCGTAGCCATAACAATAAGCGATTTTCTATGCTTTTTATTAAAGTTTTCGCAAACGGCAGTAGCCGCACGTTGAATAAACGGTCTATCAGAGATAGTTTGGTCAACACGGGTATCTACAATTTGCTTTAACCCACGGCGCACGATTAAAGAGTGCAACTCATCTTTACTATAATACCCAAACACACGGCGAGATGGATAACCCGAGCCGTCAACCATCATAATTTCATAGCCGTTTGTATAGTAAATTACAGGGCGAACACCCCATTTTGCTTCAATGCAATCGGCATATAACTTTGCTTGTTGACTGCCCACAATAACGTCAACCGAAGTTTTCTTTGCTTCAACAACCGCCAAAGGCTTATTATCGTCGTCAAAAAGGATATAATCGGCATAACCAACCCCTTGATTGTTCGGCATACCGTCAAGTTTAATTTCTACGCAAGCCGTATTCGGTAAAATTGCCCCGTTGGTGGTAGAAACTTTCCAACCTGCTTCACGGAGAGCGTTGTCTATGTAAACCTTTCTCGTTTCGTATTCGGTAAAGTCTGCGCCTGACTTGAAAGCCGTTTTATCGTCAATTTTAACGTCAATTTTCTTAACTTCTTCCTCGGATACTTCAACGGCAGTTTTATCAATATCTTCAACGGTTTTTGTAGGCGTTTGAGCCGTCTTTCCGTACACGGTACGGTCAAATTTAGTGTAAGACTTAATAACACCAAAGATTTTAAGAAGTTCTGAAGTGAAATAATATAACGCTTCTAAACTGTTCAAAGCCTCGTTTTTAGTGATAGGCTCGTTATGCGCGGCGTTGTTACCAACTTGACGGATCAAATGAATACCCGAAAGTAACGTTGCATCCATATACGAACTAAACGCTTCGTCTTGAATTAAAGAGAAAAGAGATGCCTTTTCGCTATAACTACCGTATTTTGACGCATAAAAATACTTCACACCGCACTCTAAAGCCTTTCTTTGCGAAATAGCCGAAAGTTCGGGGCGTGAGATAACAAACTCTTCCGCATCTTTACAAAAAGCGTAGAGTTGTTTGAATAAAAATCGGTCTTTTAAGAAATCAAAATTC
>JAGCLN010000122.1 GCA_017646945.1 Clostridia bacterium
GGACAGTTCGCTCGTTTCCGCAACGTATACGGTTGCAGGCAAGAAACTCGGTACTTACGGCGTAATAGGTCCGTCGCGCATGGATTACCAAAAGGTAGTAGCGGTGCTTGAAAACGTGGGCAGAATTTTAGAGAGTATTTTGGCTGATAAATAAGGATTATAGAAATGGAAGAAAAAGTAGAACAAACTAAAAAACCGACCGTTAAGGCGCTTACCGCCGAAAACGAGGAACTTAAAAAGCAGATTGAAACGCTAAAAGCGGAAGTAAATTCAACTAAGGATAGTTGGCTTAGATGCGCCGCTGACTTTGAAAATTTTAAAAAGAGAAATCAAGAAACGAGAATCAATTCTTACAAAGAAGGCAAGATTGATATTATTAAAAAAATCTTGGTAGTTGGCGATACTTTAGATAGGGCAATCACAATGAATCTTGATGAGAAGACTATGGAAGGTATCAAGCTTATCGCTCGTCAGTTTAAAGAAACGCTCGAAGCGGAAGGCGTTACCGAGATAAACCCCGTAGGTGAAGTTTTTGATCCTAACTATCACGAAGCGATTATGCAGATGCCGAAAGAAGAAGGTGAAACTTCGGGTACTGTAAAGCAAGTGTTTTAAAAAGGATACAAATTAAACGATAAGGTTATCCGCTACGCTCAAGTCGTAGTAGTAGGGGACTAACCAAAACATATATATAAGGAGATTTTGATATGAGTAAAATTATAGGTATTGACTTAGGTACAACTAACTCTTGCGTAGCCGTTATGGAAGGCGGTGAACCGGTAGTTATTGCTAATGCGGAAGGCGCAAGAACAACCCCGTCCGTAGTAGGTTTTCAAAAAGATGGTGAAAGACTCGTTGGTCAAGTAGCAAAGCGTCAAGCGGTTGCTAACAGCGATAGAACGGTTATTTCTATTAAAAGACACATGGGTTCCGATTACAAAGTTGCAATCGATGATAAAAAATATTCTCCGCAAGAAATTTCAGCGATGATTCTTTCTAAACTTAAAAAAGATGCTGAAAGTTATCTTGGTGAAACCGTTAAAGACGCGGTTATTACTTGCCCTGCATACTTTAACGATGCGCAACGCCAAGCAACTAAGGATGCTGGTAAGATTGCAGGTCTTAACGTACTTCGCGTAATCAACGAACCTACTGCCGCAGCGCTTGCTTACGGCTTAGATAAAGATACTACTTCTCACAAGGTTATGATTTACGACCTTGGCGGTGGTACGTTTGACGTATCTATCTTAGATATCGGCGACGGCGTATTTGAAGTATTATCAACTAACGGTAACTGTTTCTTAGGCGGTGATGACTTCGATAAGAAGGTTATGGATTATCTTGTTGAAGAATTCAAAAAGAAAGAAGGTATTGACCTTTCTAAAGATAAAATGGCAATGCAACGTTTAAAAGAAGCGGCTGAAAAGGCTAAGATTGAACTTTCTTCAATGACTTCTACTAACGTTAACCTTCCTTTCATAACTGCGGACGCTAACGGTCCTAAGCACTTAGACGAAACTATTACAAGACAAAAGTTTGACGCGTTGACTTCCGACCTTGTTGAACAAACTATCGAGCCTATTACTAAGGCGCTTAAAGACGCAGGTCTTTCTTACGGCGACCTTGCAAAAGTTATTATGGTTGGCGGTTCTACGAGAATTCCTGCCGTTGTTGAAAGAGTTAAGCAAGTAACCGGTAAAGAACCGTTCAAGGGTATTAACCCCGACGAATGCGTTGCAATCGGCGCAGCTATTCAAGGTGGCGTATTAACAGGCGAAGTTAAAGACGTTTTACTTTTAGACGTAACGCCTCTTACCTTAGGTATTGAAACTTTAGGTGGCTTATGCACTCCGCTTATTGAAAGAAATACTACTATCCCTGCTAAGAAATCACAAGTGTTCTCAACTGCAGCGGATAACCAACCCGAAGTTACGATTCACGTTCTTCAAGGCGAAAGAAAGTTCGCTAAGGACAATAAGACTCTCGGTCAATTCAATTTAACCGGAATTGCTCCCGCTCCGCGTGGTATTCCTCAAATCGAAGTTACTTTCGATATTGACGCAAACGGTATCGTTCACGTAACTGCAAAAGACCTTGGTACTCAAAAGTCTGCCGATATCACTATTACTTCTTCAACAAACCTTTCTGAAGACGAAATCAATAAGGCGGTTAAGGAAGCAGAACAATACGAAGAAGAAGATAAGAAGAGAAAAGAAGCCGTTGATAACAGAAACGCTCTTGACGGTATGATTTTCCAAATGGAAAAGGCTCTTAAAGAAAACGGCGATAAACTTCCTGAAGAAGACAAGGCTAAACTTGAAGACCTTATCAAAGAAGCGAAGACTGAACTTGAATCTAACGACAACGATAGAATCAAGGCTGCTACTGAAAAACTTTCAAACGAAGCGCAAGCAATCTTTGCTAAGCTTTATCAACAAGCAGGCGGTCCCGCGCCTGACGGCAACGCTACTAACGATGATGATGATACTGAATTTCATCAATAATTGATAAGGCGGTTATATAAAAACCGTTAGGGTTATATTATGAATAATATACTTGCCATTGCCGACAGTTTGTCGGCAATGGTTAATAGTTTAAAAACACTTGGCGTTTGGTATTACGTAATACTTAACGCCTTTGGCGTTATTGCGATATTACTTAAAGTAACTGAATTTCAGTTCAAAAAACGCTCAACCATACTCACCTTTGCCTTACTTGCGTCTACTTGCTGGATATTTTACTTTATCTTGTACGGCGATTTGGTTTCGGCAATAGTTAATTTTGTGTGTATCGTTCAAGGCTACGTCTTTTTATGTCGTGAAAAGTATAAGTGGGCGAACTCTAAGTTATGGTTTTTCTTTTTCTTAGTGGTCCAAATTACGCTTGGAATAATTTTCTTCAAAGTTTGGCACGATATTTTCCCCATTATTGCAGGCGTGTTTAACGTTATTGCATACTTTGTAATGAATAAAACTCAGTATAGATTTTTCGGTTTATGTTGCCTTATCTTCTGGGTTTTAAACAGCGCGTTCAAGTTCTATCCTATCGCACTTGCTAATGACGTTTTCGGCTCTATTTCCGCGTTCGTTTCAATCGTTCGTTACGACAGGGGTTATTACAAAAATCTGTTATTAAAAGGAAAAACTAATGCTTAATTTACTCTCTATTTCAGAAGTTTCCGCAAATATGGTTGCAACCCTTAGCAAGTTAGGGGTGTGGTATCTCGTATTGTTTAACGCCTTTGGCGTTATGGCAACGGTTCTTAGAGTTATTGAATTCCAAATGAAAAAGAGAATTTTCTCGATTATCTTTGCAATGCTCTCGGTTTCGTGTTGGGTAGTATACTTCTTATTGCAAGGCGATTTCGTTACTTCGCTTACTAACGGCGTTTGCGTATTCCAAGCAATAGTGTTTATGCAAAGGGAAAAGCATAAGTGGGCAAACAGTAAGGTTTGGCTCTTTATATTTATCGCCTTCCAAGTAGCAATCGGTATAATCTTTTGGCAAACTTGGAAAAATATCTTCCCGCTTATCGGTAGTATGCTTGAAGTTACGGCTTACTTTATTATCAGTCGCAAAGCGTATAGATTACTCGGCGTTGTTTTCGCGTTATTCTTCGTTTTAAACAGCGCGTTTAACCTTTATTACGTTTCACTCGTTAACGACGTTGCGGTTACCATTTCTTCATTTATTGCAATTATTCGTTACGATAGAAAAGACTACAAAGAAACGTTTAAAAAACTTTTATCAACTCGTAAAAATTCTTAAGGATAAATTATGGCTAACTATTATGAAATTCTTGGCGTATCAAAAGATGCTACCCAAGACCAAATTAAATCACAATATAGAAAACTTGCGCGCCAATACCATCCGGACCTTCATCCGGGCGATGAGGCCGCTGCTCAAAAGTTTAAAGAAATAAACGAAGCGAACGAAACCTTATCCGACCCCGAAAAGAGAAAGAAGTACGATTTTGAACTTGAAAACCCGGGTATGGGCGGTTTCGGTGGCTTTGATGCGAGCGGTTTCGGTGGCTTTGGCGATATCTTCGGCGATATTTTCAATTCCTTTACCGGCGGTGGTTCGAGCGCAAGAACCGAGCAAAACAGAAAGGGGCAAGATATTACGCTTGAAGTGGAACTTTCCTTTTTAGACGCCGCTAAGGGCTGTAAGCGTGAAGTTAAATACAATAGAAACGAGCCGTGTTCCGATTGTAAAGGAACGGGCGCTAAAAACGGCACGGCTTATAAGGTATGTTCAACCTGTCAAGGTACGGGTCAAGTTCAATACGTGTCGGGCGGTGGTTTCTTCCGTTCAATCAGCGTAAAACCCTGTTCCGACTGTAAGGGAACGGGTAAAAAGATTACTGAAAAGTGTGATAAGTGTAGCGGAAGGGGTTACAATAAAGTTTCTACTACCGTTACCCTTGATATCCCTGCCGGCGCGGATAATAACTCGTATATGAGAAAGCGTGGCTTTGGTAACGCGTCTACCGTTGGCGGTGAGCCTGGCGACTTAATCGTTGTGTTCAAACTTTCGCCACACAAACTCTTTAAACGCAAAAACTTTGACCTTTACGTTGAAGTTCCCATTTCGTTTAAAACGGCTTGTCTTGGCGGTAAAGTGGATATTCCCACTCTTGACGATGCTTACGAACTCAATATTCCCGAAGGAACTCAAAGCGGTAAAACTATGGTAATTCGCGGTAAGGGTATAAAGTCGCGCAACGGCACCGGTGACCTTTACGTAACCATAGTCGTTGAAGTTCCCACCCGCATCACAAAAGCCGAGAAAAAGGCGCTTGAAACCTTCGATGATGAACTTGATATTAAGCAATACGACAAGTTGAAGAAGTATAATGATGCGATGGATTCTTTATACGGTTCTTAAGCCTTTATAAACTTCGTTAGGCTTCGTTTACTGCCGTCAACCTATGACCGCAACAACCAACAAGGTTAGTCGCGCCCATAGGCTTGCCGTCGAGCCTAGCCTAACTTGTTTCTAACGTCTTAATTTTTATTCCGTTATAAACGGCGCAATACTGCGTTACTGTTATCAATCCGTGACCGTAATGACCAAAAAGGTCTATTACGCCCAACGGCTTGCCGTCGA
>JAGCLN010000123.1 GCA_017646945.1 Clostridia bacterium
AAAATCACACAAAAATCACCAAGGTAACCGCCGAGTAAAACGAATTCACCGGTTACTTGGTCAATCCCACCGTAAGCAAAATTTAAGGCGAAATTGATAATTGCGCTTACGATAGCAAAAATCATAGTGATTAAGCCAACGTTTTTAAACTTTTTACCCCAGATAACCGATTCGCCGATAACTTTACCGAGAACGAAGTAGTTAACGAAAGGCAAAATAGCGAGCCATTTAATTTTTTTAAGGTTTCTTTTTTCTGCCATAACGATAAGCGCGATAGCCATAAACACGTGGCCAACGAGCCAAATCAAAACGGACGTTGCAATCCCTATTATAGCGATTATGCGTGGGTCTAACATAGTTGAAAGGTCAGGATACCCTCCAAACGCGTTAGATGAAACGATTGATAAAATATTTGTCATTATTTACTCCAAAATATCTTTATGGATTATTTACATAATTGAATAGTTTTAATCTTCCTAATCAGCAAGATTAAAAGCATAAAAACAAGCACAAGAAGGCTCGCGTTTGATTAAGAAAAATTTGTTCAACGAGAGTTTTTAATCTATGACAAACTCAAAGTTTAATCAACGAGAGAATTTAAGACGTTAGAAACAAGTTAGGCAAGGCTCGACGGCAAGCCTATGGGCGCGACTAACCTTGTTGGTTGTTGCGGTCATAGGTTGACGGCAGTAAACGAAGCCTAACGAAGTTTATAACGGATTAAAACCTTTAAGACGTTAGTTTGGGTATTAGGCAAGGCTCACGAAGACGATAGGGTGAGATTGACCTTGTTGGTCATCGAAGTCTATCGGCTAAGTAGAAACGAAGTATTGCGCCGTTTATAACGACTTAATATGCGCGAGCAAAATAAACAATCTTCTCAGCCTTTTTACCGCAGACTGCACATACTTGACCTTCGGCGGAATCGGGGGCGATTACACGGGCGGTTGCTTGGGTTTGCTCTTTGATTTTTTCTTCACATTCACGGCAACCACACCAAGGTGCTTTTACGAAACACTTATTATCTACCCCTGCTAAAATTTCAGCAACGGAAGATGCCCAAACAATGCGCTTATCACGGCGCTCTCTTGATTTTTCAAGCATTTCTTTTTGAACTGTATCAAGAAGTGATTTAACGGAAGATGCGTCAAAGAGAGAAAGTTCTGCCTTTTCCAAGGTGTCACGACGCATAGTCATCATCTTGCCGTTTTCAATATCGCGCGGGCCTACTTCAATTCTTACGGGAACGCCTTTCATTTCCCATTCGTTGAACTTCCAACCGGGGGTTGCATCGCGCTTATCAACTTCTGCGCGAATGCCTGCATCACAAAGCGTATCGCAAAGTTTTTGAGCGTTTTCTAAAACGCCTTCTTTATGCATACATACGGGAACGATGATAACTTGGATAGGAGCAACGACAGGGGGAATAACAAGACCCCTTTGGTCGCCGTGCGCCATAATGAGCGCGCCGATAAGACGGGTTGATACGCCCCAGCTTGTAGAATAGCCGTACTTTAAAGTTCCGTCTTTATCTAAGAACTTCATATCGAACGCCTTTGCAAAGTTTTGACCTAAGTAGTGAGAAGTGCCGGCTTGTAAACTCTTACCGTCAAGCATCATCGCTTCCATACCGTAGGTTGCAACTGCGCCTGCAAACTTTTCTTTATCGGTTTTTCTACCGGTGAGAACGGGGATTGCTAAGCAGTTTTCAGCAAAGTCTTTATACACGCCGAGCATAGTTTGGGTTTCGATTTCCGCTTCTTCTTCGGTGGCGTGAACGGTGTGGCCTTCTTGCCATAAGAATTCGCTCGTTCTAAGGAAAGGACGAGTGGTCTTTTCCCAACGCATAACGTTACACCATTGATTTATTAAAATGGGAAGGTCGCGATAACTTTCCATCCACTTAGCGTACATATCGCAAATAATAGTTTCGGAAGTAGGACGAATTACGAGCGGTTCTTGAAGTTTTTGACCGCCTGCGTGAGTTACGGTAGCAACTTCGGGCGCAAAACCTTCAACGTGCTCTGCTTCTTTCATAAGATAACTTTGCGGAATTAAAAGGGGGAAATACGCATTTTTAACGCCCGTCTTTTTGAAGCGAACGTTTAATTCGTGTTGAATATTTTCCCAAATAGCGTAACCGTAGGGGCGAATAACCATCGTGCCTTTTACGGGACCGTAGTCAACGAGTTGAGTTTTCAAAATAACGTCTGTATACCATTTGGGGAAATCTTCGTTTATATCTGCAATTTCTTTAACGAATTTTTTATCCTGAGCCATAATAAACCGCCTTAATAATATTTTTAATAAGTTAATTATATATATAAAACCCAAAATTGTAAAGCGTTTTAATAAATCCGCTATACTCTTCACCGATTTTTCGTTTTTTTCTTGCTATTTTTACAAAAATACGCCGTTTCTACTTTATTTAAAATAAAAAGTGTGCTAAAATAGTGTTAACTTAAAAAAATATAAGGAGAAAATCTTTATGGAAAACAGCACTCTTACAGTCAACGCCATTCGCGTTCTTTCTGCAGAAGCAGTTGAAAAGGCTAACTCCGGTCACCCCGGTATTTGCCTTGGCGCAGCGCCCTTGGCTTATTCTCTTTGGCAAAATTTTATGACGTTTAATCCGTCTAATAGCAAAAAGTTCTACAACCGCGATAGATTTATTTTATCGGCAGGCCACGGCTCAATGCTCAACTACTCGCTTTTACACCTTTACGGATATAAACTCTCTATTGACGATATTAAAAACTTCCGTCAATTCAATTCTAAAACCCCCGGCCACCCCGAGTTTAATCACACGGACGGCGTTGAAGTTTCTACCGGCCCGTTAGGTCAAGGTATTGCAAACGCAGTTGGTATGGCTATTGCGGAAACTCACCTTGCGGCAATCTACAACAAGGAAGGTTTCAACGTAGTTGACCACTACACTTACGCGCTTTGCGGTGACGGTTGCTTAATGGAAGGTATCGAATATGAAGCAGCCTCTCTTGCAGGTTCACTCAAACTTGGCAAGCTTATCGTTTTATACGATTGCAACGGCATTACTATTGAAGGAACTACAAGCGAAACCTTTAACGAAGACGTTAAGGCAAGACATAAGGCTCAAGGCTGGCAAGTTATCGAAGTTAAAGACGGTACTGACGTTAAGGCTATTGCAAAAGCAATCAAAAGAGCAAAAGCAGAAACTGAAAAGCCCTCGTTAATCGTTTGCTACACTCAAATCGGTTACGGTTCTTCTAAACAAGGTTCGGCATCTTCTCACGGTGCTCCGCTCGGTGCAGAATGCCTTGCAGATATGAAGAAAAACCTCGGTTACGATTATCCTGAATTTACCGTTCCCGAAGAAGTTTACGCTCATACTAAAAAGGCTATCAACCGCGGTAAAAAGGCTGAAAGAAACTGGAAGAAGATGTTTGCCGAATATCAAAAGGCTTACCCCGAACTTGCTAAAGAGTTCATTGACAGAATGAACGGCGTTATCCCCGAATTTGACTGGGAAGAAGTTTACAAGTTTGAAAAGGACGATGCTACTCGTGGTACCGGCGGTACTGTTATCAATAGGCTCGCACCTAAACTCAACACTTTATTCGGCGGTTCTGCAGACCTTAACCCGTCTACTAAAACTTATATGAAAGGCGTTGGCGATTATTCACCCGCTACTCGCGAAGGTAGAAACGTTCACTTCGGTATTAGAGAACACGCTATGGCGGCTATCTGTAACGGTCTTTCTTGCCACGGCGGTTTCTTACCGTTCTGTTCAACATTCTTCGTGTTTAGCGATTACATGAAAAACGCTATGCGTTTATCCGCTATTATGAACCTTAACGTAACTTACGTTTTAACTCACGATTCTATCGGCGTTGGTGAAGACGGTCCTACCCACCAACCTATCGAACACTTAACCGCTCTCCGCTCTATTCCCAATATGAAAGTATTCCGCCCCTGTGACGGTAGAGAAACTGCGGCAGGTTGGGAAGTTGCTGTAAAAGGCAAAGGCCCCACAAGTTTAATTCTTTCTCGTCAAACCTTAAAGTCTTACGAAGGTACCGGCAAGGCTGCGCTTAAAGGCGGTTATATCCTTGCAGATAGCGACAAGAAGATTCCTGACGTTATCTTAATCGGCGCAGGCTCAGAAGTTGAATGCTGTATGACCGCGAAAGAAATGCTCAAAGCAAACGGTATTGACGCGAGAGTCGTATCAATGCCCTGTATGGAACTTTTCGATGCTCAAACTAAGGCTTATAAAGAAAGCGTTATTCCTTCTTGCGTAAGAGCAAGAGTTTGCGTAGAAGCAGGCTCAACTCTTCCTTGGTACAAATACGCTGGTCTTGACGGCAAGATTATCGGTATTGACGAATACGGTTTATCCGGCCCTGCAAAAGTTCTTTTCAATCACTACGGCTTTACTGCTGAAAACGTTTACAATAACGCAAAAGAACTCGTTAAATAATTAAAAAGCACCCTGATGGGTGCTTTTTTAATGCTATTTTATAAAGAACGGTGTTGAAACGGCTATGAAAAGTTCGTTTTCGCCTTGAACTTCAACGCGAATAAATTTTGAAAGGGGTAAACCTTTTAAATTTATCTTTTCGCTAATTTTATATAAGTTAAACCCTGATTTTTCATATACGACTTCCGCGCCCGAATAGACTTTTAAACTTTCAACGTTTCCGTTTGAGCAGGTGGCGTTAACAGTTAAGCAATCGTTTTCTATATCGCTTACGCTAACGATATCACCGGGGTAAAATTCGCCTAAACGAATATCGCACTCGTCAAACATAGTGCCGGCAATTACCCTGCGGTTTTTTATTGCCAAGTTAACGCTTTCTCTACACGGCTCGCCGTCAATATAAATAAAGTTTACGGCGGGATAATCTAAAAATCTTCTAAACCCAAAAAGGTCAACCGAGTTCATAACGGCAATGCGCTTACCTTTAAGCCATGCGTCTTCAACGGCGCTACCAGATAAGGTTTTAAGCGGTTCAACGTCAACCGCGTCAAACGGATAATTTTTAAAGTAATCGGAACGGGGGTGAGTTGCACAAACAACACCGCCGTGAGCGTGA
>JAGCLN010000124.1 GCA_017646945.1 Clostridia bacterium
TAGTTGAAGACGATTGCTGTAAAAGGGCGTATATCATAGGCGCGTTCCAAGGTAGCGGTTCGGTAACGGTACCTAAACTCAACGCTAAAAGCAGTACGAGTTATCATTTAGAAATGGTTTTTTCTAAATATCAAACGGCGTCTTGCGTGGCTCAAATATTATCGGAAGTGGGCTTTATGCCAAAACTTACCGAGCGTAAAGAAAACTATATAGTTTACTTTAAAAACGGCGATGAAATTAGCGAACTGCTTTATTATATGGGCGCTAAAAAATGCGGGTTTGAACTTCAAGAAATTATCGTTAAAAAGGTTATGAATAACGATACTAACCGCAAGCGTAATTGCGATATGGGTAATATTTCAAAGCAGATTGAAGCGTCAATCAAGCAGGTTGCGGATATCACTTTGATTGAAGAAACGATAGGGCTTGATAAACTTTCAAAACCGCTCAAAGATACTTGTGAACTTCGCCTTAACAACAAGGACAGTTCGCTCGATGAAATGGCTAAGATTTTAGGCGTTTCAAAAAGTTGCTTAAACCACCGTTTAAGAAAAATTTCGGAGATTGCTAAAAACTTATAATGGAACTTACTAAAGGGGCAAAATTACTTATAAAAACGCTAAACGACCACGGGTATAAAGGATACGCCGTGGGTGGTTTCGTGCGGGATAATTTGCTCGGCAAACCCGTTTTCGACGTGGACGTTACTACCGATGCTACCCCTGACCAAATTTTAAAAGTTTTTAAAGATTTTAAAGTGTACCTAACGGGTATCAAGCACGGAACGGTAACGGTAAATAGCCTTGGCGAACACATAGAAGTTACAACTTATAGGGTAGACGGCGAGTATAACGACAATCGCCACCCAGATACCGTTAAGTTTGTAACCGACCTTTCAAAAGACCTTGCTCGCCGTGATTTTACCGTTAACGCTATGGCGTTTGACGGCGAAGAAATTATCGACCTTTACGGTGGGCGAGAAGATTTAAAAAACAAAATCATAAAAGCGGTAGGCGACCCTTATCAAAGGTTTGAAGAAGACGCGCTTCGCATTTTGAGGGGTTTAAGATTTGCTTCTACCTTGGGTTTTGAAATAGATATCGAAACGGCGCGCGCTATGGAAGAAAAGGCGCATTTACTCAAAAACGTTTCGGTTGAAAGAATATTCGTTGAACTTACCAAACTTCTACTTGGAAAGGGCGTTGAAAGCGTTTTAACCAAGCATAAAAACGTTATCTTTACCGTTATTCCCGAACTTAAACTTTGCGATGGATTTGACCAAAACACCAAGTACCACTCTTTTGACGTGTATATGCATACCGTAAAATCGGTTGCGTTATCGGAAGCGGACAAGGCTGTTAGGTGGGCGTTACTTCTTCACGATATAGAAAAGCCGTCTTGTTACACAGTTGACGGTAACGGCGTGGGGCATTTTTACGGCCACCAACCGCGTAGCGCTAAAACGGCGGTTGCGATATTGAAGCGCTTTAAGGCGGACAATAAACTTATAAAACTATGTAACGACTTAATTTATCTTCACGATATTAAAACGGAAATATCAAGGGCGGAAATTAAAAAACTTCTTCGCTCGTACGGGGCGGAAACGATTAAAAAACTTGCGTGCGTAAAGGTGGGTGACGGTGTTGCTCACGCGCCGGAATATGCTAAGGTTCGCCGTGAATTATCCGTTAATTTCCAAAACGCCGTTGAAGATATAATCGAAAAAGGCGAGTGCTATTTGCTTAAAGATTTAAAGGTGAACGGCAACGATTTTAAACTTTTAGGTTATAAGGGTTTAGATATTAAAAACGCGCTTGAAAAGGCGTTGTCGCTGGTAATAAACGGCGAAGTTCAAAACGATAAGAGTGAGATTTTAAAAAGGTTTGAAAGA
>JAGCLN010000125.1 GCA_017646945.1 Clostridia bacterium
AAAACAAAAAGCAAGGCGAACGCCTTGCTTTTTTAATTTATTTAAGCGGTTTCTTTAACGATAAGTTCAGGCTTTTTGTTGCCTTTAACAACGTCTTCATCAATAATAACCTTTTGAGTTAAACCACTTGGAATATCATACATGCAATCAAGCATAATGTTTTCAAAAATAGTTCTAAGACCCCTTGCGCCCGTTTTGAGTTCGATTGCTTTTTTAGCAATCTCATACACAGCGCCATCGGTGATTTCAAGTTCGCAATTATCCATACCGATAAGTTTTTTGTATTGCTTTACTAACGAGTTTTTAGGCTCGGTCATAATCTTAACGAGCGCCGTTTCGTCAAGCGCGTCTAAACTAACCGTTATGGGAATTCTACCAACGAATTCGGGAATAAGACCAAACTTAGTAAGGTCACCGGGCTGAACGTCTGCCATAGCAACCGTGCCTAACTGAACGGCACCGCTTACCGTTCCACCAAAGCCTAAACTCGACTTATCTTTTCTCTTTTCAATAATCTTATCAAGACCAACGAACGCTCCACCGCAAATGAATAAAATATTCGTTGTGTCAATATGGATAAGTTCTTGTTGAGGATGTTTTCTTCCGCCTTGAGGGGGAACTGCCGCCACCGTTGACTCGATTATTTTTAAAAGGGCTTGTTGAACGCCTTCGCCTGAAACGTCACGCGTGATGGACATATTTTCGCCCTTTCTTGCAATCTTGTCAATCTCGTCAATATACACGATACCGCGTTCTGCCCTAGCAATATCGTAATCGGCGTTTTTGATAAGTTTTAACAAAATATTCTCAACGTCTTCACCAACGTAGCCCGCTTCGGTTAAAGTGGTTGCATCGGCAACGGCGAAGGGAACGTTTAAGATTTTTGCGAGCGTTCTTGCAAGCAAGGTTTTACCTGAACCCGTAGGGCCTAAAAGCAAAATGTTACTCTTTTCAATCTCGGTATCGTCGTCACTAACTTTTGCGTTTATACGCTTATAGTGATTGTAAACGGCTACGGATAAAACTTTTTTAGCCTTATCTTGCCCAACGATATAACGGTCTAATTCTTCCTTGATTTCCCTTGGTGTTTTCAAGGGGACTTGCTCGGCTTCTAAAGGCGCGTTTTCTTCTTCTAATATTGAATTGCAAATATCTAAGCACTCATCGCAAATGTATAAACCGTTAGGGCCTGCAACTAACTTGTTTGCAAGTTCCTTTGGTTTACCGCAAAATGCGCAATAAAGCCCGTTGTTTAAAGTTTCGTTTGCCATAATTCTCCTGATTATCGCGTATAGTAAATTTTATCAATCAAGCCGTAATTCAACGCTTCTTCAGCGGATAAATAGTTATCCCTATCGGTATCTTTTTCAACGACTTCTATAGGCTTTCCCGTATTTTCGGCTAAAATTTTGTTAAGTTTATCTTTGATTTTAATGATATGGTCTGCTTGAATTTTAATATCACTTGCCTGACCTTGAGCGCCACCTAAGGGTTGGTGAATCATAATTTCACTATTAGGAAGAGCAAAGCGCTTACCCTTTGCGCCACTCGATAATAAAAATGCGCCCATTGATGCAGCAAGACCGATACAAATCGTAGATACGTCACACTTAACGTAGTTCATCGTATCGTAAATTGCAAGGCCTGCCGATACTGAACCACCCGGACTGTTGATATATAAACAAATATCTTTATCAGGGTCTTTGCCTTCTAAATATATAAGCTGGGCAACGATTGTGTTTGCAGTAGCATCGTCAATCTCGCCTGAAAGCATAATAATTCTATCTTCTAAAAGCCTTGAATAAATATCGTACGAGCGTTCGCCTTTGTTGGTTTGCTCAACGACCATAGGTATAAGCGCCATTTTAAACTCCTTATCGGTTAAATTTGCGCGTAACAAATTCGTTACGCGCTATCTTTATTAGTTTGTATTTAATTAGTCGATTTGGTTGTTTGCCATAAGAAATGCAAACATCTTTTCAATTACTGCGTTGTTTTCAAAGTAAGACATTTGGCGTTCGTTGATAGTTGCCTTATATTCGTCAAAAGTCTTGCCCATATTTTCTGCTTGTTCTTTAATCTTAGCGTCAATTTCTTCAGCGGAAACTTCAATCTTTTCGTCTTTGATAATCTTTTCAACAACGAGTTGAGTTTTAACTTGCTTTTCTGCATTTGCTTTGAAAGATTCTCTGTACGCTTCCATAGTTTGATTGCTGTACTTTAAGAAATCTTCAAGGCGAAGACCTTGATACATCATTCTATATTCCATATCTTGAACGATAGCGTCAATTTGTCTTTCAACCATAGCGTTAGGAACTTCAACGGTAGAAGATTCAGTAATCTTTTCGATAAGCTTATCTTCGGTTTCAGCCTTTGCCCTCTTGTCGTTTGCTTCTTTAAGTTTCTTCTTAGTTGCTTTCTTGAACGCTTCTAAAGATTCTTCACCGGTTGCTTCCTTGATAAATTCATCGTTAACTTCGGGAAGTTCTTTAACCTTAATTTCGTGAAGCTTAACAGCAAAGATAGCGTCTTTACCCTTTAATTCTTCAGCACCGTAGTTTTCGGGGAACTTAACTGCGATATCCTTTTCATCGCCGATGTTCATACCAACAACGCCGTCTTCAAAACCGGGGATAAACGCGCCTGAGCCAAGTTCTAAGGTTTGCTTTTCAGCAGTACCGCCTTCAAACTTAACCCCGTCAATACTACCAGAGTAATCAATAACGGTGATATCGCCGTTTTGCGCGGGACGACCTTCAACGTTTACTTCTCTTGCGTTTCTCTTAACGAGTCTATCAATTTCACCATCGATATCTTTTTTAGTTACATTATACTCAACTTTATCAATAGTTATACCTTTGTACGCACCTAAAGTTACTTCGGGCTTAACGGGAACGATTGCTACGAGAGTAATCCCCTTTTCGTCAAGCTTATCGATTTCAATTTCAGGTCTATCGATAGGTTCGATTGATTTTTCTTTATCTAAAATGTCAAAGTAATATTCAGAGAAAGAAACGTTGATTGCTTCTTCGTAGAATACGCCTTTGCCGTACATTTGTTCAATTACGTTCTTGGGCGCTTTACCCTTTCTAAAACCGGGACCGCTGAATTTACCCTTAACTTTGTCATACGCTTTTCTTTGAGCGGTTGCCCATTCTTCACTGTTTAAAGTGATGTTGATTTTTACCGTGCTTTTTTCAGCAGGTTTAACAGTATATTTCATTATATTTCTCCTTAAAGCATCTCGCTTTATTTTAATAGTCTTAATCTATTTTATCAAAGATAAACTTTCTTGTAAAGTTTTTATGCAGTCAATTTTAAAATTTAATTTACAAAACGGCAAATTATAGCTATAATAGTTGTATGCCACAAGACTTAATCACCCTAAAACGAGTTGCCCACGAACTCAACTCGACTATTACGGGCGCAAAAGTTAATAAAGTTTTACAGCCTAACGCCTTTGAAATTGATATCGCTTTATATCAAAAATCGGTATTTAGGCTAATTCTTAATACCCACGCTAAGTTTGCAAGGGTATCGCTTTCTAATGCGGAAAAGAAAAACCCCGAAGTAGCGCCTAACTTTTGTATGCTACTTAGAAAGCATTTAAGCGGGGCGGAAGTAACTTCCGTTACCATTGAAAACGACGATAGAATTATTTGCGTGGCGTTTGAAAATTTAAACGATTTTAAAGAGAGCGTTTCCATTAAACTTTACGCCGAAATTATGGGCAAGTATTCCAACCTTTTTTTAGTAAAGGACAAAAAGATTTTGGGTATGCTCCGCACCATACCGCAAGGGCTTGACGGAAAGAGAGTTACTCTCGTTGGCGCACCGTACAAATTCCCCGATAAATCCGATAAAATTTCGATTTTTAGCCCCACCGCAAAAGACAGGTTTTTATCATTTTTAGGCGAGTTTAATTCTCAGTTTTTAACGGCTAATTTTTACGATTTTGCACCCGTTACCGCAGGCGAAATTGCAAGCCTTATTTTAAATGGTTTAAACGGAAATTACGATGGCGAAAAGGCGTATGAAATCGCACTTTCGTTCGCTAATTCTAAAACCAGCCCCACCGTTATAAACGATGGCGTGAAGACAGATTTTTACTTTACTAATTACTTATCCGTTTCCGGCGAAAAACAAGCCTATAACAGCATTATAACGGCTATGGAAAGCGTTTACTCTCTCGCCGAAGAAAGTTCTGAAACGGCTACTGCAAAAAGCGGTTTATTAGCGCACGTTAACGCGCAAGAGAAAAAGGTTTCAAAAAAGATTGCAACGCTCAGCGATAGAATTTTATCTTCAAGCGACCTTGAAAAATATAAACTATATGGCGAACTTATAACCGCGTATTGCTATATGATTAAAAAGGGTCAAACGGAAGCGGTTTTATCTAACTACACCGATAACGGCGAAGAACAAGTTAAAGTTTTACTCGATGAAAATTTAACGCCACAACAAAACGCTCAAAAGTATTTTAAGTCTTACCGCAAGAAAAAATCCACTCTTTCTCAATCGCAAATTCAGCTTGATGACGCTAATAAAGAACTCAATTACTTATCTTCAATCAAGTTTTCAATAAACAACGCGAGCGAAAAGAGTGATTTTGAAGAAATTAAGGAAGAACTTATTTTATTAGGGCTTATCAAAAGCCAAAAAGGTCGGGGTAAAAACAAAAAGGATAGACCGCTTGGATTTATTAAATACTCTATCGAAGGTTTCAACGTTTTAGTTGGTAAAAACAATCTTCAAAACGATAGGCTCTTATCTTCTTGCGACAGGGGGGATATTTGGTTCCACGTTAAATCTTACCACTCGTCACACTTAGTTATCGTAACTAACGGAAAACCCGTTCCAAACAGCGTTATAACTACCTGCGCAGAAATTTGCGCTTATTACTCCGAAGTTGGCGAAGGCGCGAAAGTTGAAGTTGACTTCACGCTTAGAAAATTCGTTAAAAAACAAGGCGGACTTAACCTTGGCGGTGTTTACTATACCGACCAACAAACCGCTCTCGTTACACCTAACGCGCACCTTGAACTTAAAATTTAAAACGCGGTAAGACGTTCTTACCGCGTTTTAAAATTCAATGTTTTCTATTTTTATCTCTTTTCCATTTATATTATATAATATATTATCTTTATCAAAGTTAAACTTTAATAAATACGCTACTAAGCGTTGGCGCTTTGCTTTAAAACGCTTGTTTATATCTTGATTGCCGTATTTACTATCGCCTATTATAAAGTTGCCTATATGGGCTAAATGAGCGCGAATTTGGTGGGTTTTGCCCGTTATGAGTTTTACTTTTAATAAAGTTGATTCCGCCCTTTCTTCAACCGTTTCATATTCCGTTATTATCTTTACGCTACCACTAACTTGGCTATCGTAAACCTTTACGGTAGAAAGGTCGCTATTTTTAACAAGGTAATGCTCTAAAACAGCGCTCGGCTTTTGAGGTCTGCCGTAGACTTCGGCAAGATAATACTTATCAATCGTTCTATCTTTAAAAGCCTTTAAAACTTCGCTTGCTACTTGCTCTTTTGCAAACACTAAAAGCCCCGCCGTGTTTCTATCGAGCCTGTGGCAAAGTTCTAAACCACCGTAAACTTTGTTTACGCGCGCGGAAAACTCTTCGCTCGTTAGCGTTGGCGGTTTGTAAAATACGAACACGCCGTCACTTTCAAAAACGGGCGTTATATCTTGCTTAGCGCCGTCGTAATACACTATTACTTCTTGAAAAGGGCTTAGCGTTATATCCTTATTTATTCTTTTGCCGTCTACCTTGATATCTTTATTGCGAAAAAGTTTTTGCATAGCGCCGTAAGATAAATCCGCGCCGTACTTTTCGCTTAAAAATTTAGACAGTTTTATTTGTTTATCACTTTTAAATATCTTCATATACGGGAACAAAAAAGTACGGTTTTCGCCGTACTTTTTAATTATGGTTTATAAAATCTTATTCTTCGTCTTCATCAGAATCGTCTTCTTCTACCTTTGATTTCTTTCTTCTTGTGAAGATCGCTTTAATCTTAACGCCCATAGCGTCAAATACTCTTGCAGGTACGAAGATGAGAACTAAAATCATTGTTAAGCAAACTGCGGATACAACAAGGAAAATGAACGGAACTTTGTTTACGCTAAGCCAGTTCTTAAAGCTTGTTTTGTATTCAACTTTTTGAAGCTTTTCAGTAACGGTAATAATTGCGGTAGCAATTTCAGTATCAACGCCTGCGCTCATACCGTCAGCATCGATAGTTTCAACTTTAACTCTGTAATAACCTTGCTTTTCAGGGGTGAACTTGTTATCTTTATATTCTTCGGTAGCAGTTTCCCAAGCGTCAGTCGCAGATGCCTTGTATTGTAAAGTGTAAGTGGTGTTAAGGTCACTACCCGTAATTTCAATAGACTTAACGGTATATTCAAGACCGATGTAGCCGTTTTCTTGGTAGGTAGTTTTAATTTTAATCTTAGGACCAGAGTTTTCTACGGTGAATTCAAAGATGGGAACAACGAGTTCCGCCTTGGTAACTTCGCCTTTATATTCGTCTTTTAAATCTTCGTCGGTATAATACTTTGCTAATTCGCCTGCACCGCTAACATATAAGTAATTACCCTTATCGTCTTTAACTTTATAGAAACCGTCTTCATATTCGATAGTGTTTTTAGTGGTTAAAGAGAAACTCTTATCGTCAATCTTGTCAAGGCTTAATAAAACGTAAAATCTGTAAGTGCCGATTTTAGTAAGGTTGAAACTTAAAGTAGCCGAACCGCTTGCAGGAGTCGAAGAGTAAGAAGAACTACCGGGTGCTGCATAGTAAGCAGTTCTTTTATACATAGTGTAGGGGAAAGAACCTGTATCAACTAAACTGTCAACCGAAGGAACTTTGTAAGAGTCACCGATGTATAAAGGGGTTTTTACGGGTTCGCCACCTTCTTCAGCCGCTTCTTCAATATTGAAAACTGCATCGTCAACTAACTTTTGATAATCAGCCCTTGCAGCATCATCAAAATTGTATACGGGCGCTTTGAAGTCTGCCCCGTCAATATCATCGTAAACGATTACGGTAAATTCTTCGGAAACGTTGGTATCAAGTTCAAGAGTAGTAACCTTGATGTTATAAGAATCAGGTTTACCGATTCTCATAGTTGCCTTACCGCTTGAATAAGAAGTAAATACCATACCAGCGGCAGTCGCGTTATCAGTCTTGATAGTACCGTTGCTGTAAAGTTCAACGGCAGGGGTTTCATCAGTTAAGTCGTCATCAATTTCAATCTTAACCTTAGAACCAGCTTCTTTTACTTGACCTGTTGTTTCAAAGGTGAAATCAACGCCGTAGTAAGCGTTAATAGGATTAGGGGTTGACTCTGCCTTTGCTCCGATTAAATTTAACGAGAGTGGCAATACCAAGATTGCGCACATCAAAGATACGAGTAAGTGAGTAATGCGTTTTTTAGCCATTTTTGCTCCTAATTTATCAAAATGCCGTGAATTTATGGGCATAGATATTCATAATACTAATATATTTTAACTCTAATATAGAGTTTTGTCAATAAGTATAAGGTAAAAATTTTAAAGTATAGGGGTTAAAGTAACGGACGTATCAAAGAGTTTCCAAGGCGAAAGTTCTTTGGGCGGTTCCGCTTTAAAGCACATTCTTTCCTTAGTTACGGGGTGCGTGAAGGAAAGCGACGTTGCAAAAAGCGCAAGATTGCCTTTAACCGCGTTCTCTCCACCGTAACGCATATCGCCGTAAACGGGATAGCCTAAGTTGGACATTTGAACGCGAATTTGGTGGCTTCTACCCGTGTAAAGTTTAATCTTTACGAGCGATAAACCGTTCTTTTCTTCCGCTACTTGATAGTGAAGTTCCGCTCTTTTCGCGCCTTCTACCGTTTGACCGCAAACGTAAACCATATTGTTGATTGCGTTCTTTTTAAGGTAGTTAACAAGCCTTTGTTCTTTCTTTTCCAAAGTTCCTACCAAAACGGTGTAGTAAGTCTTTTCAAAATCACCTGATTTCATTTGTTCCGAAAGCCTACCCGCCGCCTTAGAAGTCTTTGCAAAAACCATAACGCCACCCGTTGGTCTATCAAGGCGGTGAACTAAGCCAAGGTATACGTTGCCAGGCTTATTATCCCTTTCCTTAATCATATCTTTGAGCGCGGTAAGTAAAGATAAATCTTTACTTTCGTCTTCGCACGAAGGCATATTTTGCGGTTTTAACGCCACTATTATATGATTGTCTTCATATATAACGATAGGTTGTTCCATAAGTATTTCTATCCTTTTTAAATCTCATACCAAAGCCCCGAGCAACCGCAAGGAAGCGCCACGTTTTCGTTAGTGGGTAAACCCACTTCGTAAGCGTCTATATTGTAATTACCCTTAGGCATAAGTAAAGTTAAAATGTTCTTTAAAACTTGGGGTTGGAAACCCGTGGTGTAACTGTTGATAAGGAAGAATAACGGATTGTCGCTTAAAACTTGCGTGCAAATCTTAACGAGATTATAAAGTTCGTTTTCAATCTTCCAAGTTTCTCCGCCAGGTCCCCTACCGAAACTCGGCGGGTCCATAATGATAGCATCGTACTTTTTTCCACGGCGAATTTCACGCTGAACGAATTTTAAGCAGTCGTCAATAATGAATCTAACCTTTCCTTCGCCAACGCCTGATAAGCGACAGTTTTCGCCCGCGCGCTCTACCATACCTTTCGCCGCGTCAACGTGGCAAACGCTCGCGCCCGCTTTTAAGCAAGCAACGGTAGCGCCACCCGTATAAGCAAAAAGATTAAGAACGTTGATAGGGCGGTTTGCATTCTTGATAAGAGAAGTCATTTTTTCCCAGTTAGCCGCTTGTTCGGGGAATAATCCGGTGTGTTTAAAACCCATGGGTTTTATTTTGAATTTAAGTTCACCGTAAGATACAACCCACTCGTCCGGCATAGGCTTTAAATGTTCCCATCTACCGCCACCCGTTTCGCTACGGATATATTTGGCGTTTAACCCTTTATAGTTAAACATATCTACGTCGGTTTTCCAAATTACTTGGGGGTCGGGGCGAAGAAGCGTAACGTCTTTCCAACGTTCAAGCTTATACCCGTCACCAGTCGCGATAATTTCGTAATCCGACCATTTATCTGCAAGAACCATTACGCCTTTTCTACTCCTAAAATAACTTTAGCGCCGGCAATATCCCAGTCTTTTACGTAACCTTGAACACTCTCGGTTGCAATTACGTTAACCGCAAGAACGTCATCACCGATATCCCTACCCTTTTCGGTAAGAACGGTGAGAGCATCGCCATCGGCGAAGTAGTAAAGGTTAATTCTATCGGTAACTTCAAAGCCCGCTTCCTTTCTCATAGTTTGAATCTTAGAAACGATTTCTCTTTCGATACCTTCGAATAAAAGTTCCTTAGTGATAGTGGTATCTAAAACTACGGTTACGCCGTTTTCACTTGCGGAAACGTAGCCTTCTTTACTTTCAGAAGAAATAAGAAGGTCGTCAATAGTAAACTCGATTTCTTGACCGCCAAGTTCAACCTTATAAGATGAACCCGACTTAACGGTATCAACAACCGAATTTGCATCGCAAGTTTCTAAGAATTGACGGATAAGCCCGAGTTTTGCGCCGTACTTAGGTCCTAAAGTTTTAAGTTGCGGTTTAAGTTTATATGAAATAAATCCCTTAGCGTCAGTTAAAACTTCAAGTTCCTTAACGTTGAGTTCTTCTTTTGCAATAGTGATAAGGTCTTCGCTTAAAGCCTTTGCCTTTTCAGTTGCAACAAAGAGTTTTTGTAAGGGTTGACGGTTCTTAATGTTAGAAGTGTTTCTCGTTGCTCTACCGAGAACTACCACGTCGAGAACGACAGCCATACCTTCTTCAAGCGCCTTGTCAATCTTAGATTCGTCCATTACAGGGAAAGAACAAAGGTGAACTGACATAGGTGCGTCTTTATAGAAGTTGGGAACAAGGTTTTGATAAATGCTTTCAGCCATGAACGGAACGTAGGGTGCGGAAAGTTTTGCCAAGGTTACTAAAACGGTGTAAAGCGTAGTGTAAGCGGCAATCTTATCTTCCGTCATATCCTTGCCCCAGTATCTTTCTCTACCACGGCGGATATACCAGTTAGAAAGTTCGTCTGCATAGTCTTGAAGCATTCTTGAAGTTTCAAAAATTTGATACTTATCAAGACCTTTGTCAACCGCGCCGATAAGCGTATTGAGTTTAGATAAAATCCACTTATCCATTACGGAAAGGTTGATTTTGTTAATATCGTATTTAGACGGGTCGTATCCATCGATATCGGCGTAAAGAACGAAGAAAGCATACGCGTTCCAAAGCGTACCCATGAACTTTCTTTGCGCCTCGCTAACCGCTTCGGGATAGAACCTTGAAGGAAGCCACGGAGCAGAACCGGTATAGAAATACCATCTAACCGCGTCCGCGCCTTGTTTGTTAAGCACCGTCCAAGGGTCAACTACGTTGCCGATGTGCTTACTCATCTTGATACCGTTTTTATCGTTAACGTGGCCGAGAACGATACAGTTTTTGAACGGAGCTTTGTCAAAGAGTAAGGTGGAAATTACGAGCAAGGTGTAGAACCAACCGCGAGTTTGGTCAACCGCTTCGCTAATAAAGTCCGCAGGGAATTGCTTTTCAAAAAGTTCTTTGTTTTCAAACGGATAGTGAAGTTGAGCAAAGGGCATTGAACCAGAGTCAAACCAACAGTCGATAACGTCTTTTACCCTACTCATAGTGCCACCGCACGAGCATTTAAAGGTAGGCTCGTCAATATACGGGCGGTGAAGTTCAATATCGCCTTTAAGACCACAGAGGTCAATGAGTTCTTGCTTTGAACCGATTACGTGAACTTTGCCACAGTCGGCACAAGTCCATACGGGAAGAGGTGTACCCCAGTATCTTTCACGAGATAAGCCCCAGTCGATAATATTTTCAAGGAAGTTACCCATTCTACCCGTCTTGATAGTTTCGGGCATCCAGTTAACTGAATTGTTAGAAGCGATAATCTTATCCTTAACAGCGGTTGTCTTAATGAACCAACTTGACCTTGCGTAGTAAATAAGCGGGGTGTTACAACGCCAGCAGAAAGGATAACTGTGAGTAAATTCCATAACCTTGAATAAAAGCCCGCGCTTATCAAGGTCTTCAATAATAAGTTTATCTGCATCTTTTACGAAAACGCCGGCAAT
>JAGCLN010000126.1 GCA_017646945.1 Clostridia bacterium
CTTCGTAGTTGTCACTCGCAAGCGACCAACCTTCTTTATTCTTAGCATACTCAGTTAAGTCGTCAATAACCTTTTGACCGTAATCTTTAAAATCGTCAAGTAAAATATTCATTCTAAACTCAACGCTTTCTTTGGGTTCTTCTAAGCAATCAATGAGAGAATTTAAAGTGTAACCTTGCTTCTTACCGCGAGCAAGTTCGATTAAAAGTTTGGTAACGATATACGCGCCGTCATCTAAAAAGTAATTTTCTTTGAACGCGCCGTGACCGGAAGTTTCAATTGCGAGTTGGCTATCTTTACCTTCGTTATTTAGCCTTATAGACTCGTTTATAACGTTTCTATAACCCCTTTTGAAACGGTGGTGAACACCGCCTTTTTCCTTTATAAATTTAGCAAGACCAGTTGAAGTAATAGAATCGGTAACGATAGTCGTACCGGGGTGTTCTTTTAACAAGATTGCCGAAAGCATTGCAATAATTCTATTGCGGTTAAGTTCAGACCCGTCGGATAAAACTGCGCCTGCCCTATCAACGTCCGTATCGAAAATGATACCAAGGTCCGCGCCCGCTTGGTTAACGGCTTCGGTAATGCTCTTCATAGCGTCTTTATCTTCGGGGTTGGGAATATGGTTGGGGAAACTACCGTCAGGCTCTAAAAATCTACTGCCGTTAGTATCTGCGCCTAACGGTTTTAAAACCTTGTCAACGTAAAAACCGCCTGCGCCGTTGCCCGCGTCAACAACGATTTTGAAACCTTTTAACGACTCTTGTTCACCAGTTGCGCTTCTAATCTTATCCGCCAAGATTTGAGAATAAGCGTTCATAAACTCGCCGATTGAATAACTTCCTTTTGCTAAACCCGTTCCATCGCCGTTTTCGGCAAAAGCCAAAATTTCTTTAATATCCGCCTTTTCAAGACCGCCACCTGCGGTAAAGAATTTAAAACCGTTTCTGTTAAACGGCAAGTGGCTTGCGGTAATCATAACCGAGCCGTCAAACTCATAACCTTTGGTTACGGTTGACATAAACATCGCAGGGGTGGACGCCATGCCAAAATCGGTAACCAAAATACCGCTATCCACCATACTTTCGCATATCCAGTTAGAAAGGGTTTCGCCAGATAATCTACTATCTCTACCAACCGCTACTCTAAGTTCGGTTTTACCGGTTTTGTTTTTAAGCCAAACGGCAAAGCCACGGCCTATATCTTTACACACCTTTTCGGTAAGGTTAACGCTTTGACCTTCAACGCCTTCGAGCGCAACGCCACGAATATCGCTACCATTTTGAAGTTTCTTGTAATCCATAACTTTCTCCATTGTTTGCTAAGCAAACGGTTATATTTTTAGCCTGAGCAACTCTTTAATTTTAATCGCACATATATTTTAGCACGCTCAAAAATTAAAATCAATACGCGCGAGCGTAAATTTGCCGTTTTTTTAATATATTTGGTAATATTTCCATTTACATTTGCAATCTTATAAGGTAAAATATATTTACCTCAAGGAGAAATTATGGAATTAAACGAATATTTAAAAGAACTTGAATACTTAGTTAATATTGATAGCGACTCTTTTGACCCTGATGGCGTTAATAAAGTAGCAAGCTATTTCTCAGATAAGTTTAAGGAATTAGGTTGGATAGTTAAAGAATATGAGCCTGCCGATAAAAAACTTGGTAAATGCTTAGTTTGCGTAAATAGGATTTCAACGCATTACGACTTATTAGCAATCGGGCATATGGACACCGTTTTTAAGAAAGGAACTTGCGCAGAAAGACCGTTCAAAATAATAGAGGGCAAAGCGTTTGGACCAGGCGTTGCCGATATGAAACACGGCTCGCTTATGATGTATTATCTTTTCAAGGAACTTCCAAAGGAAGTTAACGATAATCTTAATATAGTTGCAATATTTAACCCTGATGAAGAAATCGGTAGTGTTTTTTCAAAAACGATATATGCTGATTACGCTAAAATTAGTGATTACGCTTTCGTTTACGAAACGTCAATGGAAAATACAGGCGCTTGCTCGGCAAGAAAAGGTTCTATACTGTTTGAAGTTGAATTTATAGGAAAATCTGGGCACTCTGCTTACGTTGATATAAACGGCGCGGTATCTGCTATTCACGAAATGGGAAGGTGGATTACTAAATTTGACGCGATGAATAATTTTGAAATAGGAACAACGGTAAACGTTGGGCTTGTAAGCGGTGGTGTGAAACCAAACGTGGTTGCAGATAACGCTAAAATTACCATAGATATAAGATACAAGCAAGCGACTGAATATCAAAGGTTTATGGATTTAGTTGACCGCTTAACCAAACAAGCAAACGAAAAGGGCATAAAAATAAACCTTTCAATGAGTGAAAAACCACCGTTTATTCCTAATGAAAAAGCCATAGAATATATCAATCACGTTGAGCGCCTTGCAAAAGAGAACGGGTTTAATTTTAACCACTCGCTACGCGGTGGTGTTTCAGACGCTAACTTTATATCTCAATACGGCGCAATATGTTTAGACGGGCTTGGTCCTACCGGCGCGCAAGACCACTCGGAAAACGAGTATATGGTTATAAGTTCAGTTATCCCGTACTTTGAACTTTCAAAACTTTTAATAAAAGACTTAGCAGATAAAAAAACTAAACAACTATAACGTCAAAGGCGTGGCACGTTAGCCACGCCTTTACTATATTATTTTAATTGTTGTTTCTTAAAGCGGTTTATTTCATTGACAAAAATGCAATAATAATCTAAAATAAAAACGCTATGTTAGAACTTAGAAACGTTTGCTTTACCGCTGAGAATGAAGACGGTAAAAAAGATATTATCAATAACGTAAGTTTATCGCTTGACGAAAAGTTTATTGCTTTCACCGGCCCTAACGGTGGTGGCAAGTCTACCCTTGCAAAAATCATTATGGGTATTATTAAACCTACGAGCGGTAAAATTTACTTGGACGGCGAAGATATTACCGACCTTTCTATTACCGAACGCGCTCACAAGGGCTTGGCGTTCGCGTTTCAACAACCCGTAAGGTTTAAAGGTATTACCGTTTCGGATATCGTTAACCTTGCAAGCGGTAAAAAACTTACCGTAACTGAAGTTTGCTCATACCTTTCAGAAGTTGGGCTTTGCGCAAGAGAGTACGTTAATCGTGAAATAAACGCAAGTTTATCAGGTGGCGAACTCAAGCGTATCGAAATTGCCGCAACTATGGCACGCGGAGCAAAGTTCACTATTTTCGACGAGCCCGAAGCAGGTATTGACCTTTGGAGTTTCAATAGTTTAATCAAGGTTTTTGAAAGGCTTTCGCAAAAGACGAACGGCTCGTTACTTATCATTTCGCACCAAGAAAGAATACTCAATATTGCAGACCGCATTATCGTTGTTGCTAACGGCAAAATTAAGTCAGACGGGGCAAAGGCGGATATTCTTCCCGATATTTTAAAAGGTTCCGCTTGCCAAGTGCTTACGGAAAAGGGGGAATAATATGGCGCTTGATACTATTCAAAAAAATCTTTTAAAAGAAGTTGCCGACCTTGAGTCTATCCCCGAAGGCGCTTACAATATTCGTTCAAACGGCAAAACGTTATCGAGAAACGTTACCGCTAATATTGATATCGTTCAAAAAACGGATAAGCCCGGCATTGATATTATTGTTAAAAAAAGTGAAAAGCGCGAACGCGTTGATATCCCCGTAATCATTACCGAAACGGGCATTAAAGACCTTGTTTATAACGATTTTTATATCGAAGACGGGGCGGACGTTATTATCGTTGCAGGTTGCGGTATCCATTCCGTTCATGATGGCGACACTTCGCACGATGGTATTCACTCTTTCCACGTTGGAAAGAACGCAAAAGTTCTCTACTATGAAAAACATTACGGTAGCGGTGACGGTAACGGCAAAAAACTTATGAATCCCACCACCGTTGTTGAAATTGACGAAGGCGGTTCAATGACTATGGAAACGGCTCAAATTAAGGGCGTTGATTCCACCGTTAGAAAGACTACCGCCACGTTAGGCGCAAACGCTACGCTTATCATTCACGAAAAGATTATGACCCACGGCGAACAATACGCCGAAACGGACTTTAACGTGGATATAAACGGCGATGGCGCAAACGTTCACGTTGTTTCAAGAGCGGTTGCAAAAGACAATTCCGTTCAAAAGTTCTATTCAGTAGTAAACGGCAACTGCGCTTGTTCAGGCAGAACTGAGTGCGACGCTATCGTTATGGATAAAGCAAAGGTTTTAGCGCTTCCCGGCCTTAATGCAAACAGCGTTGACGCATCACTCGTTCACGAAGCGGCAATCGGTAAAATCGCAGGCGAACAACTTATAAAACTTATGACACTTGGTCTTACAGAACAAGAAGCGGAAGAACAAATCGTAAACGGCTTTTTAAAATAAGGCGTTAAAACCGCATCAATTTTGTTGATTTTTTAAACGTTTTAATATATAATGATTTGGCAAGTTAAGAAACTTTGCCAAATATGTGGAGAGATGTCAGAGCGGTCGAATGTGCTCGCTTGGAAAGCGGGTAGGCCTTAACGGGTCTCGCAGGTTCAAATCCTGTTCTCTCCGCCACAATAAAAGGAGAAGGTTTTTGCATTCTCATTTTATTGTTGTTAGAACTAAAAAAGAACAGGATTTGAAAGGGGAAGCGTTTTGCGGTTTGCAAAACGGTTTGCTAACTCAAAGCGTATAACCGATATAAGTTAAAGAGCAAACTAAACAGTCCAGTGGACTGTTTACTGGGGTGGCCTCGCAAAGAGCCAAATCCTGTTCTCTCCGCCACGCTAAAGCACCCTTGATTTAGGGTGCTTTTTGCGTGGCGAAGAACAGTCTTTTCACCTACGGTTCAATCGCTAGCCGCGGGAAATCTCATTTTTGAGCAAATTAAAAAGCACGGAAATCCGTGCTTTTTATTAAATATCATAATTAAATCCAATGTCCTTTATTGAAACGTCTAAATCGCTTTCTATAAAATAAGTTTCTAATGCAATTAAGCATTGTTTACAAGCCAATGCTGCAAGTTTTTTCAAATTCGAATTTACACTTGCAGAAGTTGAAACAGTACTTTCAGAAATATCATACGACAAACTATCCGTATAATAATCTACTTCTGATGCATCAACTATACCTTCCAATTCATAATTTTCATACTTCATACTCCATTTA
>JAGCLN010000127.1 GCA_017646945.1 Clostridia bacterium
ACCGAGAAAATTAAATATGCGACTTATTCTTCCCGAAAGTTGGCAGGTTGACAAGTACGACAAAACGGTTATGCTCCCATATAGACAATGGTTGCACGGTATTGACGGGGACGTTAAAACTTCCTTTAATCTTGTCGTGGGGGAAAAGGTTGAGCCCGTTAACCGCGCTTACGTTGAACTCACTTGTTCAACAATGGCGTATCCCGTTATCGTTCCTATTATTCTTTTAGGATAATCAAAAAATATATTCATAAGGAGAAAATCATGAAAAAGATTATTAGTTTACTTGTGGCAATCTTAATGGCTTTTAGCATGGTTTCGCTTGTTGCTTGTAATAATCCGGACCAACAAGAGCCAGGGCACGAACACGAGTTTAGTGTGAATTTTAAGTATGACAAAGAAACACACTTTAAAGCATGTTCTTGTGGCGAAAAAGTCGAAATAGGCGAACACGTTGACGAAGATGAAAGTGGCGACTGCGACGTTTGCGGTTACGAAATGGAAGTTTCAAATCCTACAAACCCAGAAAACCCTACTAATCCAGAAAATCCATCAAATCCGTCTAACCCGAGCAATCCATCTAACCCGAGCAATCCGTCTAACCCGAGCAACCCGTCAAATCCTACAAACCCCGAAAATCCTACTAATCCCGAAAACCCTACTAATCCAGAAAATCCATCAAACCCGAGTAACCCATCTAACCCGAGTAACCCAAGTAATCCAAGCAATCCGTCTAATCCCGACGAGCCTGACCACCCGACGAGTGGGGACAGTTCTTATTTAGGAAAAGACGCTGCGACTATATATAACGAAATAATGACGAGCATGACGGGCGGTGGAAATTACACCTTTAACGCGCATCACGACGTTGATTTGGGCGTTGAAAGAATGGGCGTGCCAATGAGTGTGGGAACGCAAACGTTCGATGCTGTTTATCGTTATGCGAACGGCGAATTCGACGGCAAGGAAACGAGCGTGATTGACCAAAGGACCGTAGGTGGCGACTTAACGACTGTAGTTTCGCAAATCGTTTGCGATGATAACGTAGTTTATATTTACATGGATAATAACGGTAGAGTTACCAAAGTAAAAGACAATGGAAGTTTCCAAGATTTGCAAAATTCAACGAACATTCCGTTAGAAGTTAAGGATAACCGTATGTACGTTCCGTCAGCAACCGCGCTTTCAATCGCTTACTTTAACGCATCTAACGACGGCGCTATGTTAACTATTAAATTGAGTGGTGACGAAGCCCAAACATTCATCAACGATATTCAACAAAACAACGTTGAATACGAATTTAGCGATATTCTTTATGTCGTTCATTTAGATGAAGACGGAAAGTTAGTTAAGATAAATTATCTTTTCCAAGTCTATGCGGACGGACCAGAAGGAATGACCTTTGTTTATGATTACGATTGCACGGTAACTATTACTAACGTTGGAACTACCGTTGTAAACGCGCCCGATGGTGCTGACGAATATCCGCTCGGCAATTTCATAGAATAAAAAACAACAAATCAACAACGAAAAACCGCTTGAGGAAAACTCAAGCGGTTTACTTTTTATATGTCGATTAAATTATTTTCTAACGAGAGTTGCGGTGGCGTGAACGCAGATGCCTTATTCTCTGCATACAAACCCTAAACCTTCTAAGGTGGTTGCGCCTATCCCGATTTTATCGGCGGGAATATTGAGTGCATCGGCAAGGTTTTTAGTTATAGCCAAGATATGCGTGAGAAGTTTGGGTTTTTCAGCCATAATCGTTGCGGAAATACTATCCACTTTATATCCCTTTTCGTCGATAAGAGAAATAACCTTTTCCAAAAGTTTCATGCTGTCGGCATCTTTATACTGTGGATCTTTGTCGGGGAAGTGAT
>JAGCLN010000128.1 GCA_017646945.1 Clostridia bacterium
ATGGATAGGACGGCGAACGCAGTTGCCGTCTTATTTGATAAGGCGATAAAATGCGGAGCGACTAAGTTTTACGCGTTTGCGACCGCCGCCGTTAGAAATTCGGTTAACGGCGAACTCTTTACTGATATGGTTAAGCAAAAAACTGGGTTAAGCGTTGACGTTGTGTCTGGTAGTTGTGAAGCGGAACTCGCCCTTTTAGGCGCTTTAAAAGGCTCAAACGGTGCCGTTATTGACATCGGTGGGGCAAGTACCGAAATCGCCGTTAAAGAGTGCGGGCAAACCGTTTACGACGTAAGTTATCCGTTTGGTGCGGTAAGTATAAACTCACTCTTTGGTAGAAACGAAGAAAACATATCAAAATTTCTTGCTTGTGAATTAAAAGGGGTAAGGCGTAGGTTCGGCGTTGATTTTTACGGCGTTGGCGGAACGATTACCACTCTTTCAATGATAAACTTAAACCTTAGCGAGTACGACCCCGTTAAGTTGGAAGAGCGCCCCTTAACGATTGAAGATCTTTTAAAGATTAAAGACAAACTTTATAGTTTATCGGTTGAAGATATTAAAACGATATACCCGATTGCATCGTCTAGGGCGGATATTATTTGCGGTGGAGCGGAAACACTTTATTCGATTATGACCGCTTACGGCATTGATAAAATCTATCCTAGTGACGGGGATAACCTTGAAGGTTACTTGGAGTATATAAATGGGAAAGAACAAATTTAAACTACTTTTGAATATTTCTCTTGCGCTGGCGTGTTCAGCGCTGTTTATACTGCTACTTTTAGGTGTTATAAGCGCGTACGTTAGCGAACTTTTAACGATTTTGCTAAGCGCGTTAGTCGGGCTTATCGCGGTGTATTTAGCAAACGCAATCTTGCACGAAACGGGGCATTTGATAGCCGGATTATTAAGCGGTTTAGAATTTTATTCTATCAAGTTTTTATTTGTTGTCGTTACGAAAGAAAACGGCGAGTTAAAACTCAGTTTTTCAAAGTCGCTCGGCGAACTTGGTTTTACCACTTTAATACCTAAAACGGACAAGGGAGTATTTAAAAAATACGTAATATCCGCTTGCGGTGGTTTGGGCGCAAGTTTAGTTTTGATTTTAATTCAGGTTATAATTTGCCTTGCAAGTAAAAGTTTAATAGTTTATACGGCTATCGGCATAACCTTTCCGCTCACCGTTTACTTCTTTATGGTGAATATGTTGCCCGCCTTTGAAAACAACGACGGATATCTTGCGTATAAGTATATATCGGGTGGGGAAGACAGTGTTATAATAGGCAATTACTTTAAGGCTGTTGCTCAATTATATAGCGGTGTTGAGCCGAGCCAGTTGGATTCAACCTTACTCGTTAGATATAGTGGGGTGGGTGGCTATTCGGCGAATATAAGATATCTTAGATATCTTGCCTACGTTAAAAACGATGAAGAACGCGCTTTGAAAGAACTTAGAGAAATAAGTGATTTATCCGAAATTTCAAATATAAACGACGAGATTTTCGAAGAGTTGTTTTTCAGCGCAATCTTGATGGACGACAAGCGTTTTATTAAGGCTAACGAAGACCAAGCGCTCGCCGTATTTGAAAATCCGTGCCGTCCGCAAACTTATAGAATTCACGCGTCCTACCGCATTTGGAGTGGGGAAAAGGACTGGGCTAAATTGATACTTAAAAGCGGTATTTCATACTGCGAAAAGTACCCCGTAAAAGGCATTTCGAAAAGCGAAAGCAAGTATATGCAAATTCTACTTAATAATCTTTAAAAGAAGGGCAAAACGCCCTTTTTTCTTTTACTTTGAAAAAATATCGATAAAAAATGAGTGCTATGCACTCTTTTTTTAAACTTTTTTTTAAAAAACACTTTTCTTTTACGCGCGCGTGTGATATAATTGACTTAAATATAGTAATTACTTACTATGTAAATTTTAATCTTAAACCGCAAAAGTTTGCGGAATGGGGGAGAAATGGAAGCTGAAAACAAAGTAGTTAACGAATACGGCGCCGATCAGATTAGAGAGTGTAAAGGCTTAGAACATA
>JAGCLN010000129.1 GCA_017646945.1 Clostridia bacterium
CACTCGATACGATATTATCGGGAATTTTAGTATTAGATAAAACGATTATCGCGCCGGTATCGTTTTTAGACATATTTTGTATTGCCTTTATAATCTCGTTTATATATTGAGTAACGAGTTTTGCTGACGATTTTACCGCGCTTGACACTTCTTTGGGTTGATGAGTTTTGGTTTTAACGTTCCAAACCGCCCTTTTAATTTCCGTAGCGAATAAAAGGATAATGCAAAGCACGAACGCCACGTAGAAGATTATAAACTCTACTCTCGTAAGGTCGGAAATAATGGTTATAAAACCTAAGAACAATACGTAGAAAAAGTATACGATTGAAATTTTAGACGCGTTGTTTTTTCTAAGAACGCCAAATATAAAAAAGTTGAGAAGTAAAAGTAAAAAAACAAGCACGCCGTCATAAACCCCGAAAGATTTAAATATGGCAGACGACTCATCTATAAAATTTAAAATCAATTCCTTCATAATTTACTCCGTAATCATCGTGTTAAGTATAGAGTTCCAAAGCGCCGTGTCAACGCTAAGTTCACCGCTCTTGAACGCGCCATCGTAATAAGATAACCTATCGCAAATTTGTTTTAAACGCTTGGGCTTAAAATATTTTGCTTGAGTTTTTGCCTTTGAAATTACGAAAGCGGGTGTTCCAAGCCAAGTGGCAAGTTCTTGATTTGTTGCGCCTGATAACGATACGTGAAGAAGCCTTCTAAAATGGTAATATATCGAAATAAACAAACTTTGCTTATCTTGATTTTTACCAAGCATATCGGATAAAATCTCAAACGCCTTTTCGTAATTTTTAAAACCGATTGCATCGGTGAGTTCAAACACTTGAAATTCAGACGACTTGGTTACTAATCCTTCAACCGTTTCTTCCGTAATTTGGGAATTTTCACCGACGAACGACACGAGTTTTTCAATCTCTCCCCCGATTTTAGTCATATCGCTATTGCAATACTCTATAATCATATTGATTGCGCCGGGGGTTACCACTATTCCGTTTTCCATAGCGCGCCTGCGAACGTAACCGGAAATAACGTCTTTATCCGCTTCTTCGCAATCGACTACGGTAACGGTAGAGAGTTTTTTCAAGTTATCCGACTTTTGCTCGTTTGAAATAATTAAAACGGTAGTTTCTAACGGGTCTGAAAAAACCTTTTTTATCGTCTTATTTTTAAGATCGGTAGCGGTGGGATAATATTCCTTTAACACAACGTAACGCTTCTCGCTCATAAAGGGATAACTTTCCGTTGCGGTAAGTAAAGACAAAGGGTCAGCCTTAACGTCTTGCCCGTAAAGGTTAATAAGATTAAGGTCAGGCTCCGAAAGTGCTTTATCTTTAATCAAACGCACGGCGTTATCTCTAAGAAAAGCGTCTTTCCCTTCAACAAGATATATGCTATTGAGTTCGCTACTCAAACTTTTTTTAAGTTCTTTGAATTCCACCTTAATATTTTAACATTATTGTTAAAAAAAATCAATACTAATATGCTAAGTTTACCATAAATAATGCAAATATTGTGGCGATTAAGAGTATTATACGCAAAAATCTATAAGATTTTGCGCTTATATTAAATTTTCCTGCAAAAGAATACAAAAATAAGTAATACGGGATAGACGCTACGAAAAAAGTTACGCCCCTCACCATAAACAAATTAGTATTGATTGCGCCGAGTATAAAGTTTATCGCGGAAAAAGTTAATTCGCTAACCGTTGCAAAAAGCGATACGGGAATTAAACATAGTAACATTGAACTAAAAAGTATTATCGGGTATAAAAATGCAGTAAGCGGAATAATTGCTAAATTGAACAAGAAACCAAATATCGAGCAAGCGCCGAAACTATCAAGAAGTATAGGAAAGGATACGAGTTCCGAAACAATGCAAGCGCCAAGCGGTTTAGCAATAAATTTTGGCAACGTTTTTCCAAGCGCGTTAGATAGCGGAGTTGCAAGTAAAATTAGTCCTAAATATACGGAAAAAGATAGCAAAAATCCCACGTTGAACAAATCGGATGGATTTATAAGTAGCAAAATAAACGCGCTTATTGATAGGTTTGAAGTGCTATCGGGTTTTAGACCGCAAAGTATCGCGAGTTCTCTAACCAAAATTATTATGAACGCTCTCATTGACGACGGCGAGAATCCGCAAAACCCAACGTAACAAAGCAGTATAAATGAAACGACAATTATTCTAAAATACGGCTTTAACCTAATAAGTTTAAGCGCTAATATTATAAGCCCGTAAACAAGCCCGACGTGAAGACCGGATACCGCGAATAAATGCGCGATAGAAACGTTTTTATAATCTTGCAATATAGCATCGGGAACGTAAACCGTTTCACCCGTAAGTAACGCGTACGCTAACGAATATCCGTTTGGCGAAAATTTTTCAAGCCGAGTGAGTAGCCTGTGTTTTAACGCTGGAATAAACCCGTTGAGTTCACCTATTTCCACCGTGCTTTCATATACGCTAACACTATAATAAATATCCGTTGAAAAGGAAAAATCCGAAAGGTTATCGTTAAGAGAAAAATCACCGTAAAAAGATATTTTCACGCCTTGATAAACTCTATGTTTTGAAGAAAATTTAGCGTAAACTTTCGCGTTCGTATTATCTAAAAAATCGCCCTTTACAGATAGCGAATAGTGATAAGTTTCATCGTAAAAATCTTCGCTAAAAACTTCCCAAACAACGCCTGAAAACGTTGACTTTCCCTGCGATTTATACGAGTGATAAATATCCGCTCTTATACCAAATAAACCAAGCAATAAGGCGATTATCACCATACTTACAAGTACAATACCGCCTTTAATTTTAGTAGTTACAAAACGCAAAAGCAGTAAAAGTAAACCACTTATAATTAGGCATAATAAACCAAAGGTAACGCGTGAGTTTATAAACGCAAACGCATACCCTAAAATTATTCCCATTATAAGCCCCGCCGTAATTATAACGGCGGGGCGAACGTTTACAAATTTCTTCTTTTGTGCAAGCATAATTATATACTATAAGTTTTACCTTCTATTGCAAGTTCAGCCGTTTGAGAAACGCTTTTAATTTCACTTTCAACTTGACTATCTTTATACCCTTCGCCAACGTGAGTTACTATAACTTTACCGCCGAAAAGTTTTTCAACTTCTACCGCTTGAATAACGCTCATGTGCGGTTTAGTTTCCAAGTAATCTTCTTGTAAAAACGCGCCGTCGCAAAGAACGACGTTTGCGTTTGAAACTAAGTTTCTAATATTACAGTTAACGGTGGTATCGCCGGTGTAAGCAAAGGTCTTTTCGCCGCTTGAAATCTTAACGCCGTAACTTAGAACAGGGTGCGTCATCTTATAAAATGAAAACTCTAAATCCTTTTCGTAATACACCTTGTTTTCTTCAATAAATATAAGGTTAAATTCCGCCATACTTTTAAGCGTTTCTAACGCCTTGCACTCAAAGGCGGGAAGATAAACGTTAACCTTTTCTTTCTTTTTAGAAAATGCAAGCGCGTAAGAAAGCACGCCCATATCGGATATATGGTCGAAATGCAAATGCGATAGTACGATAAAATCAATATCTTCAACCTTGATTTTACCTTTCAATCTATTGAGCGTACCCGAACCGCAATCGATAACGGCGTTTGCGTTATCACTTTGCAATAAATAGCCCGACGTAGCCCCGTTAACAGGCGGAAACGGCCCGTATTTACCAAGTATTGTGAGTTTCATAAAAAATCCTATTAAACGGCTTGCAGGCGTTTTACCAGTCTAAAACGATAGTGCCGTTTTCTTCCTTAATCTTAATGAAAATCGGGGTTTCCCACCTATCCTTATCCCTTCTATAAAAGTTGGGCGAGTGAATCGACATATATTTTTGACCATCACGGTCGGTAAATATCATCGGGTGACCGCCGTCAAAAGTATCGTCGTTTAAACGTTTTGTAAAGATAGGCACTTTGGGTTGAATCCAGTTGCCGTCAATCTTACCGTTATCGCTTTGCGCTACCATTACGCAGTATTCGCCAGGGGTTTGGTAATTAGACCAAAGCATTAAAAGATTGCCTTCTTTAGTCTTGTACAAGAAACAACCGTCCGTAACGTTAAGCAATGTAAAATCGGGGCTATCCGCCCTAAAAATTTCAATCGGCTCGGAAATCATTTTGGTTAACTCTTTATCCATTTTAGCAATCGCAATACGCCCTATCTTATCGGGTGCGGTAACGTGCTCGTCAACGTAAACGACCCAAGGCTGACCGTCTTCATCAACGTATAAAGTAGCATCAATGCTCGATTTATCCTTAGGCGTAAAAACGCCGTCTGAAATCTCTACGAAAGGTCCTTCGGGATTATCCGCCTTAAAGGTAGCGCAACCCCTAAAAC
>JAGCLN010000130.1 GCA_017646945.1 Clostridia bacterium
GAGTGGTGAACGTCACGCACTTCAAAGGTTGCTCTATCACGGTTTAGACCACCAGGTCCTAACGCAGAGAGTTTACGCTTGTGGGTAAGTTCTGCAATCGGGTTGGTTTGGTCCATGAATTGTGAAAGTTGTGATGAACCAAAGAATTCCTTAATAGCCGAACTTACAGGGCGTACGTTGATAAGACCTTTGGGGTCAATTTCCTTGGGGTCTTGAGTAGACATACGTTCCTTGATAACTCTTTCAAGTCTTGCAATACCGATGCGGAATTGATTTTGTAAAAGTTCGCCAACGCTTCTTACACGGCGGTTGCCTAAGTGGTCGATATTATCGATTGAACCAATGCCGTAGTTAAGGTCGCCGTTGATTGAAATTGACGCAACGATATCGTCAACGGTAATGTGCTTATGGTTAAGAAGTTCGATAAGGGGTTTAAGAGTCTTCTTTTGTTCAGCAGAAAGTTTAGCGGGAATATCACCGCTTTCGATGATAGCGTAGAATTCCTTGCACGCTTCAACGAACTTTCTTCTCATTTCCTTTCTAACTTCTTCGTTCTTCTTATCTTCAGGCTTCTTTTCAGCAAGTCTTTCAGGTGTTAAGTCTTCAACGTAGTAAAGGTCGTTAATTTGAGTTCTAACCGCTTCAGCAACGTCTTCAACCGCCATGGTCTTACACATTTCGGCAACTTCTTTAGAGAAACGAACGTTGGGATAGTAAACGGTTTCTAAAAGACCGAAAGGTCTAGCCTTAACGCCGAGAACTGCTTCGAAGTTAACAACGTTGTTTGCGATAATAGTACGCTTATTACCGTCAGCGCCGTAAACGGCAACCGCGTTAATACCAGCGTTCATAACGTCAAACGCTTGCGCTTCGCTAATAACTTCGCCTGCTTTTACTAAAACTTCGCCGTCTTCGTTAATGATATCTTCAAACGCTTGAAGACCGATAATACGGTTAGCAATGCAAAGTCTCTTATTAAACTTATATCTACCAACCCTTGCCAAATCGTATCTTCTTGAATCGAAGAAAAGATTTTTAAGGTGTTGCTTAACCGCTTCTTCAGAAGGAAGTTCGCCCGGTCTTAATCTTCTGTAAAGCTCGAAAAGACCTTCACCTTCAGATTTAGCGGTATCCTTTTCCAAAGTAGCGTTAATCATAGCGTCGTTACCAAACACGCCTAAAATAGATTCGTTAGTGCCGAATCCTAATGCGCGAAGAAGAGTTGTCGCTGCGATTTTTCTCGTTCTGTCAACGTGAACCCAAAGAACGCCTTGAGAATCTTGTTCAAATTCAAGCCAAGCGCCACGGTTGGGCATAACGGTGGTTGAGTAAAGTTTTTTACCCGACTTGTCCTGAACGAAACCGTTGTATACGCCGGGTGAACGAACGAGTTGAGATACTACTACTCTTTCCGCACCGTTGATGATGAAAGAACCGCTGTCAGTCATTTTGGGAAGGTCGCCCATAAACACGTCTTTATCGATAATTTCACCAGTTACCTTGTTGTTAAGTCTAACCCTAACTTCAAGGGGAACAGCGTAGGTTGCATCTCTATCGCGACATTCCTTTTCGGAATATTTGCTCTTGCCACTTAAGTTGTGATCGAGAAAGTAAAGTTCATAGTGGTCAGCAAAGTCGGTTATAGGAGAGAAGTCTTCAAGAACCTCACCGATACCTTCTTCAATAAACTGTTCGTAGGAATCTTTTTGTGCTTCTACGAGATAGGGGATCGGCTGAACTTCTTTGATACTTGCGAAAGACTTTCTTTCAACGTTGCCGCATTTTACTGTTTGCATGTTACGCATTGTTTGCACTCCTTGTATAAAAATTGTAAAACACCTTGATTATTTTCGGTGGTTGCGGTATAATATCCGCAAGCAGAATTTTGAATTTTTTTGGCGGAAACTTTATAAATATTATTTATATGCCCCGAAAAATTCACTTTTTAGCCCCTAAAAAGGCAAAAAAGACGCTATTATTACATTTTAGCATTTTAACATTATAAATTATCGTTTACAAGATGTCAACTGTTTTAACGAATTTTATAAAAATATTTTCAAAATTTTTAAACAATTTATTTTAAGGACTGTATGAGAATTGACAAATTTTTAAAAGTTTCACGCATATTAAAAAGAAGAACGGTATCAAAAGAAGCCTGCGATGCCGATAAAGTTACCGTTAACGGAAAGGCGGTTAAGCCGTCTTTCAAACTCAAAGAAGGCGATATAGTTACGGTAAAATTTGGCAACGGCGAACTCACTTTTAAAGTTCTTTCGCTTAAAGAACACGTTAAAAAAGACGAGGTTTCCACCCTTTACGAAATACTTGGAGAATGATATGAAAAACGTTAAAGTTACCGCTATAATTGCGTGCGCCGGAACAGGCTCGCGCGCTAAACAAAACCAAAACAAAATATTTTCTTTAATCGGCGGTGTGCCCGTCGTTTTAAAAACCGTTTCCGCTTTTGATAGAGTTAAACGAATTGACGAAATCTTAATCGTGCACGGCGAAAATGAAGATGCAAAACTTAAAGAAATTTTAGTTGAAATCAAAAAGCCCGTATCCTACGTTCTCGGTGGAAAAACTCGCTTTGAGTCTATTAAAAACGCCTTAAACGCAATTGATGACGGCGTTGTTTTAATTCATGACGGTGCTCGCCCCTTTATCAAGGAAAGCGATATTGAAAGTTGCGTTAAAACCGTTCTTTCTTGCGGTTCGGCAGTCTTGGCAACTACCCTTACCGATACCGTTTTAGAAACCGATGGAAAAGACGTTATCTATTCTTCCGGCAGAAAGGATAAACTTTCCGCACTCACCCCGCAATGCTTTAATTTAATTGATATAAAGAACGCGTACGCGCACGCGAACGCGGAAGACGGATTTACCGACGATGCGGGCATTTATACCGCGTACTACGGAAAGTGCAAGGCGGTAATTACCGAAGATAAGTGCAAAAAGGTAACCTACGCCGAAGATTTTGACACTAACCCACCCTATACTAAATGCGGTACGGGTTTTGACCTTCACAAACTCGTTGAAGGTAGAAAACTAATACTTGGCGGTATTGAAATTCCAAGCGATAAAGGTCTACTTGGTCATAGCGATGCAGACGTTTTGACCCACGCTATTATGGACGCGATTTTATCTTCCGCATCAATGCGCGATATAGGTTATCATTTTAGCGATAAGGACAAAAAGTTCAAAGATATTTCATCTATGATACTACTTGAAGAAGTTATGAAAATGATGAAATTAAAGGGCTTAAAACCCATTCACGTTTCCGCCGTTGTTATGGCGGAAAAACCCAAATTATCGCCTTATAGGGATATTATTACGGAAAATCTTGCCAAGGCTCTCGGCTTACCTACCGAAAGTGTGGGGATAACGTTTACCACCCTTGAAGGCATAGGAACGGTTGGCAGAGAAGAAGGTATTGCATCGCAAGCCTACGTACTTACTAAGGAGTTATAATATGGCTAAAAAAGGCTCTAAATACGTTTGCCAAGAATGTGGCGGTCAAAGCCCACAATGGCTTGGTAAATGCCCGCATTGTGGAAGATTTGGAACTATGGTTGAAGAAATAGATGAAGCACCCGCAGTAAAAGGCACTATTTCCATACCTGCGTCAAAACCCACTTTGCTAAAAGATATTGAAAAACAGCATTACCAAAGAGTTAAAACGGGGCTTAACGAATTAGATACCGTACTCGGCGGTGGTATAGTTCCCTACTCTATCGTTTTAATCGGCGGTGACCCCGGCATAGGCAAATCAACCATTCTAACCCAAGTTGCCGGCAGTTTATCAAAGACTGAAAAGGTTCTTTACGTTTCCGCCGAAGAAAGTTTATCGCACGTTAAACTTAGGTGCGATAGGTTAAATATTGCGGGTGAAAATTTAACGGTGCTATGCGAAAGTAGGCTTGAAGAAATTGAAAAGGTATCAAAAGACTACGATTATATTATCGTTGATAGTATACAGGCTATATATTTGAGCGAACTCTCAAGTTCTCAAGGCTCGGTTGCCCAAATTAAAGAATGCGCTTCAAGACTTATGCGCCTTGCAAAAACTTCTAAGAAAACCGTGTTCGTTATCGGGCACGTTACTAAGGACGGCGCTATTGCAGGCCCAAAAGTATTAGAACACATTATGGATACTGTTTTATATTTTGAAGGTGAACCGCAAGATAGTTTAAAAATTTTAAGAGCAGTTAAAAACCGTTTCGGTTCGGCGCAAGAAGTTGGCGTTTTTGAAATGACCGAACAGGGAATTAAAGAAGTTAAAGACTATAACGGCGTGTTTATGAGTGAAGAACGCGGAGCGCAAGCAGGTAGCGTTGTTACTCAATCTATAAGCGGTAACAGGTGTATGCCCGTTGAAATTCAAACGCTTATTTCAAAAACGGTTTTCGGTATGCCACGCCGTATGCCGATAGGCGTTGATTATAATAGAATGGTTTTAATTATAGCCGTTTTAGAAAGAAAAGCGTATATCCCCTTCTTCAACCAAGACGTTTACGTTAACGCTATGGGCGGTATAAAACTTAACGAACCGTCATCAGACTTAGCAATTGCCCTATCGCTTGCAAGCGCGGTTAAGAACGCGCCCGTAAACAAGGGTGTAACGGCGTTTGGCGAACTTGGGTTAACGGGAGAAGTAAGAGCGGTATCGTTTGCCGAGAAACGCCTTCTAAACGCCTTAAAACTCGGTTTTAAGACGGTTGTCGTACCAAAACGCAATTATGATGCGGTTAAAAAATATGCCGATAAAATTGAGATTATACCTGTATCGTATTTATCCCAAGCGATAAAAGCGGTAATAAAAGATAACGAAAAAGACGCGTAAATATTTACGCGTCTTTTTTCTTTTAAAATTTTAATATTAACAATGTTCGCATTGTTCATCGGCAAAGCGATTGATTGCTATTTGAGCAACGATAAAACTGAAAATCCCAAGCCCTAAACAGCAGAATAATAAGTGTACGAAGGGATTTGAAGACCTGTCGTACGCTTCAATCTTTTTACCCATCATATAGCACCAGTACACGGTGTATAAACCACCGCTAAACAAAATGAATATAACAGCCTTAAAACCGTTAGCGGTTTTGTATTTTGATATCTTGTTTGAATCTGTTGTCAATCCGATAAACCATACTAACCCGTACACGCCAAAAGTGATAAAGGTAAGCACAATCGACCATATAACGTTTCTCTTTTTTACCATAAATAGTCCCCCAACTATTAGTAGAGTTTCTTAAAGCAGTCAGAGGACTTGCTTCTAAACGTTCTACCTAAAATATTAATCATACTGAATAACGCGTCAACCGACGAGTTTTGTTCGCGCCTATCGTGTTCTTCTAAGAAAATATCGCCTATCTTCTTTTTAAGCCCTTCTCTCGAACAATCGCCCGTAAAGAGTTTTTTGCAAATCTGTTCACCATATTCTTCACCGCGTTCAAGCATTTCGTTAGCGTATTCGGCAGAGAAATTAAAGTGGTCTTTTCTAAAATCGTTTGCAATAGTAACGTCCAAATCTAAAATAGGAACGCTATCGTTAAAGTAACGCCTATTATCGTAACGCGCGTCAAAGTGAAGCGCAATAATAAGGTCAAGCGGTTCTTCTTTATAAAGTTTTGGATAATTTATAAGCGGATAAATAGGAATATTATCGGATGCGCCACCATCAAGCATATATCTTCCGTGCTTGAATAACGGCTTTAAGTAAAGACCTGGGAAGTTAGTTGCGCCTTGAATATACTTTTTCCACGCGGGATTATACTCGTCTTTTATCCAGTAATATCTCGTTGAAAGTATCGGGAAATAACATACGGGGAAGCACATAGGAATTTCCAAAACGTCTTCCGGCCCAACGTAGTAGTCAATCAACTTAACGAGCATACCTTTAACTGCAATTTGATAAACAAGGTCTCTTGGCTTTTCCACGTCAATCTTGCGGTAAATCCATTCCAACCTATCAATCTTATTAGCAGAAAGGGCGTACGCCGAGAAAAAGCCCATACTTGAACCACTTATCGCCGTTATTTCACTTCTATCAACGTAACGAAGTAACGCTTTAGTAAACCCCAACTGGTAAGCGCACTTACTTATTCCACCTGAAAAAGCAATCCCTATTCTTAGTCGTTTTCTTTCGTGTTGCATATACTATCTTTAATCTTTCCTAAACTTTCTGCTGTTGCTTCTCTTAATGCTTTTACTTTACTTTTAGTCTTTTCAAACGCCGTTCTAACGCCTTCTTTAACAACGTTTACGCCATCGCTAACGATATCGGTAACGGGAACTGCGGGCTTTGGCGGTTTTACGATTAGTTCAAGGGTAACGATAAACATTTCCATGCCCGTTTTCGCACGATTGAAATCTTCCGCCGTCTTAGCCTTTTTAAGGTCTTTGATAACTACTTTTAAATCGCTTAAAAACTTTAAAACTTCGTTAAGCGTAGGCTCGGTTTGAACAAACCTGAGTTTTGAGAATTTTTTAGCATCGTACTTAACGATTTTTTTCAAGCACTTTAAAATCTTTTTATTATCACAATAATTTTCAACGATGAGCGCAAGTTGATATACTTTGGTTAACTCTTCAATTCTAACTTCGTTGGTAATTGTTGCTTCATCTTTTTTTTGGTAAGCCATAATAACACCTCGATTATCATAAGTATACAAGTTATACTTATTTAATTATACACTTATATAAACTTTAAGTCAAGAATAAAACTATAAAGGGAGTTTGAACCTTAGTTCATACTCCCCTTTTGATGTTTTTTACTTTTAAGTAACTTTACAGCCACTTAAAACCTGAATAGCCATTTACTTACGCCCAAGCGATAACGCCGTTTGAAACGGTGAAGAAGCCTGTGTCAACAAGCGCTTGTAATGCATTAGCATTTTCAGTTGAAGTATCAGCCTTAACAGCGTCTGCATTATCATAACGGCGGATATACGGATTAATTCTTGCCTTACCTGTTGCGTTATTAGCGTTTACAGTTTGAACGGTATGCTTGCCGATATTATCGGGGTCAAGCGTATCAAGAATCGTGTGGCTAAACCAGAGTTTAGTTTCGTTAGCGCCGTAAATGAAATAGTCGGTAGTTAAGCTATCGTTATCAGACCAACCGTTAGCGCCGTGAGCGGTGCCAGCAGTAGGTTTAGTTGACGGAATGCCGTATACGAGCGGTCTTGGTGAAATAACGTAAACGTTACCACTAGCGCTGTTATAGTTCTTGCTATCACCAAGGAATACGCCATAACTTTGCTTGTAACCACCTACTGAAACTTGAGCGTACTTATCTTCGTTCCATACGTAGTTAGCATAATTTTCTTTAACTACGATATTCTTTAAGGTAGCCTTAGACCAAGCAACGCTATAAATTACGGGCATATCTTCATAAGAATCTGCACTAATATCAATATAGATATTTTCAACTACTGAGTTTCTACCAACTTCGTAGAATACTGAACCGCCGTATTGAGTGCGTTGTTCACCAGATTTAAGAACCGACTTAAAGTTAGTGAACGCAACGTTTTTAACAGTAGCGCCGTAAACCATACCGAAGAAGCCGTAAGCGTGGTTGTAACCCCTATCTAAGGACGCAGCGGAAACTGAAGCGTTCTTAATAGTGTTACCTTGACCATCAAACACACCGTTGAATTCGTAAGCAGCAACCCAACTACCGCTATTGTCTACACGGTAGTTATTAGCGATAACGTAATCAGCGCCCATATCAAGCATATCAACGTCATTACCAAGTGCTAAGAATCTATCGTTAGAAACGTAAGCGTTAGTTTCAGCGTTGTATACGCCAAGGTTGAAATACTTATCAACGTCGTTTGCGGTAGTTAAGATATCAGACCAGTAAATAACTTTGTTGTAGTTATAAACCTTATCGCCCGCATCAATAACTAATTGAAGTTCTTGGCTTTCGCCGTCTAAGATATAAGGAATACCCGGTAAAGTATCGGTAGCGGAAGTCTTTGCTCTTAACTTGTAAGAATCGCCGTCTTTAATTAAACCGCCATTATCAAGGTTCAATTCTTCGCCGTTCACGATAACTTTGTTAACGTTTGCAGGAAGGTCGCTTACCGATAAAATACCGGTAGCCGCTTCGTAGTTAACCGCGCTATTTACAACGTAAGTTAACTTTTGAGTGTGCCATAATAATTGACCGTCAAGCACTTTGAAAAGTTCAGTTGACTTTAATGCGTTAAGCATAGCAACGTTCTTTTCATCGGTATCGGAAGTAAGCGCGCTAACGCTTGCGTATCTTCTAACGCTAGAAATCATCTTCGCAAGAGAAGCATCGGTGCTTGCAGTAATGTTTACAACGACTTCGCTAAACGGTTTGCCTTCGTTTGCGGTGTGGTTGAACCAGTATGAAGTTTCGTTTTCACCATATACGAATCCGTCAGTACCGTCGGTAGTATCCTTATTAGCATCCGCACTATGTTGAAGGGGGAACTTAGCGATTACGTAAACGTTGTTAAACGATACAGTTTTAGTAATAGTACCTGCAAGTGAACCGTAACCGTAAGTGTAGTTAGACTTTTCTGCGGTATCGGTAGTTGCAGCGGTATAATCGAACTCAAAACCATCTGCTTTGGGGAAGTTAATAACAACGTTATTAAATACAGCGTTTGCGCTGAGTGAGTAAGCAACGCCCTTCATTAAAGTAGTGCTTGGGTTAATGTCGATATAAACGTTTTCTAACGTACCGTTAAAGTCTCTTGAGAACACACCGGTAATACTGTTAGTATCGGGGCGTTGAGAGTTGGTTGCGAAGATATTGATAAATGCAACGTCTTTAATGATAGCGCCCTTTTGAACGTTGTGGAATATACCGTAAGAACGGCTCATTCTCCAACCTGTGCCCATGCCTGGGTGAGTTTCTTCATTAACGGCAGTAGATAATGCGCTAGTATTTATCGTTGCGTTAGAAATGGTATAACCGCGACCGTCAAAGATACCTGCAAAGCCTACGTTTGCGCTTGAAATCTTGTAAGCCGCGCCACTTTGAGCAACGTAGTCTACTCTATTTTCAATTACGATACCGGTTAAATCAATATCGTTTGCAAGAACGTAAATACCATCGTGAAGTTTATATTCGTAAGTACCGTTTGCAACACCTAAGAAATTATAATCGCCATAGTCGATAGTATCTTCAAATTCCTTAGCCGTTTCAATAACTACGGTTGCGTAATCAACGTTTGCAAACGCATACACGCCGTAAGTTGTGTAAAGGTTAATCGCCATATTCTTAACGGCAGATTTTGCATTGATATAGGGAACGCCAACCTTAGCGTCTTCCTTAGAAGTTACCGAATATAACAATCCGTCAACAACACCGCCGTTTGCTTCGGTTAAGTGAATTTCAGTATTGTTGTAAACGATTTTCGCTTCTAAAACAGTACCTTGATAGTAAGATTTGATAACGCCTTCGTTAGCATCGTAATCAACGCTTGATGCAACGGTAGTAGTATCGTATGCAGTTGCCACTTTAATAACTTTCTTGTGAGAAACGCCGTCAACGGTAAAGATAATAATCATTTCCGCTTCGCCGTAACCAACCGCAGTAACCTTATCGCCGTTAACTTCAAATTTATCGCTGGTGATTGAAATTGAAGATATGGTTGCTACTTTGCCGTCAAGTTTTAAAGCAACGAGAGTTTCATTAGAAATCTTAGCGTTAACAACGCCGTCACAATCGCTACCGTTTGCAGTTACGATAGTAGCAACTGAAACAGGGTCAATCGTATTGAAGGTGAACGAGAGTTCGTATTGAGTGCCACGGTATTCAAAGTTTGCTTTGATTACGGCGTTTTCAACTACTTTATCAATAGATAACACGCCACCCGAAATGCTAAGACCATCGGCATTTTCGCTAAACGTTACGTTTTCAACAACCGCATCGCCTATCTTGATTTCAAGGTTTGCAGTTTCGCCTAAGATTTTTTCGTAACTATCGCTAATAGCGTTGCCGTCAACGAAAATCTTGAAGGGGTTGAGAACGTTTACGGTAAGGAGTTTAGTATAAGTTCTATTACCCCAAACGTAAGTGATTGTAAGAGTTGCGCCTTCGCCTACCTTATCGGCAACGAGTTTAGTGCCGTTGATAGAAATAAGGTCGCTATTTTCATAAAGTTGTACTGAAACTGCTTTTTCGGTGAGCGCTTGAATATCAATTTCCGCTTCTTGATAGCAATCGATATTAATAACGCCCTTTTCGAGTTTAACGCCGTTTGCAGTAATTACTGTTTTATTATCTACAAGTGAGTTCCATACGGGAGCGTTGTCAACGGAAATGAAGTAGTCGGGATCGTAAAGTTCTTCCATCCTACCTAACATAAGTTCGGAAGTATCCGCAACTAAATCTTGCATCGTATCGTATCTTCTAATACCCGGAAGTACTCTAACCTTTTGGTTTGTTCTAAATTGATATTGCTTACCTGCAATTTCACCTGCAGATGCAACGGTATGCTCGCCTTTGTGATTATAATAGAACTCATTGAGCATTGAGTGTTGATACCAAAGTTTAGTTTCGTTTTCAGCGTATACGAAATAGTCGGTAGAGTCAACCTTAGTTTCATATCCTTCGGGAACTCTTGCGGGCGCGCCGTGATATAACGGCATAGGCGACACAATCATAAGGTTAACCGCGTTAATATTCGACTTAACGGTGTACATATTACCCGATAACGAGTAAGAAGTAAGACCGCCACCTAATACGCCACGGCCGGCACAGTAACCTCCCGCTTCACACCAGTTTGCATATTCGCTATCGTCCCATTTATAATCTTCGGGTGCGGGGTAATTGATTACCGTGTTTTTAATAGTAACAATACCTGCACTACCGATATTGTAGAATAAGCCGATACCGAAAGGAAGGGTTTCTGGATTGATATCAAGATAAACGTTTTCAATAGTACCAACGTGGAATTCTTCACCTAAAAGACCAACGTAAGAGTGACTGCTGTTTTGAATGCCTTTAAGGTTAACGAACGCAACGTTTCTAATAGAACCGCGTAAGAAACCGAACAAGCCACCACCACGAACAGTCTCGCCGTTTACAGTATAAGACGTGGTATCGCTTACGAGATTAGAAATAACGTTGCCACGACCATCGAATAAGCCGTTGAACTCTTTAATCATATAAGCGTTAACGGCAGTTCCTTCCATATCGATATCGTTCATTACGGGGAAGTAACCCATACTTACGGTATCTGCGCTGTAAGGACTTGCAACGAGCGCGTTATAAACGTCTTCTTTATCGAACATAAAGTAGCCGGCAGTATCAACGGGAATTTCTAAAATTTCAGTCTTAGTACCGAGAACTAATACAGAGTGACCAACTGCGTTTTGAGCGGTAACTTCAACGTTCAAGATAGCGCCGTCTTCAGTAAAGGCAAGCGGTTTAGCGTTGCAGTAAGCATCGTAAAGAGTAACGCCTTCGCCCCAGAACTTTTTAAGAAGAGTTGAAGTAACCATCTTACCGCCAACTTCGTCTTTAATCGTACCTTCTTTAATGTTGAAGTACTTAACCGTTTCTGCAACCGCAATAGTAGGTCTTGTTGCAGTAATATAGAAGTTAGTGGAATGAACGTCTTCACCAACTTGATATTCTAAGGTAACTAAACTATCACCGAGCGCAAGCGCGGTGTAAACGTATTCGTTACCAACTTTTTCAAAAGTATAATCAACGCCTTCAACGATACCGCCAACGGGAGTTAAAGTAACGTTTTCAACCACAACGGGCGCATTGTTATTAACAGAAACTGTCGGGGTAAATTTAACCACGTTGTTATGCTCGCTTTCGGGAATATAGCTTGCAGGTGTTTGAATAGAGAAACCACCGGCAACGCCACCGTTAAGCATAAACTCAACGTTATCTTTTACGGTAATTGAAATGGTTTTTGTTAAAAGACCTTCTTCACTTGCCATAAAGTCACGCCAGTTTGCTTCGATAGTAACGTTTGCTTGTCCGTTAGCAATGCCGGTAACGACACCATCTTTTGAAACGGCAACAACCGACTCGTTGTCTGAAGTGTATTTATATTCCGCATCGGTATATTCCGTAAGGTTATATAAAACGTAAGGCAAAATAGTGAAAGATGTGTTAGTTGAAATAGTAACGCCATCTTTATCAATACCTGAATAAAGAATAAGTTCAGGCTTAAAATCGCCGTAAGTAACGGTGATTTTACACTTAGCAAACGTTTCGCCGATAGATGCGATAATATCCGTTTCACCAACGGCAATCGCCTTAACAACACCGCCGTTTACAGTAGCAACGGAAGGGTTAGAAGAATGCCATGAGAACTCGCCGTAGATATTCTTCTTGTTGGGCGATAAGATGAACGATTCGCCAAGCACCATGTTCTTACTTTCAAGCATTGTAATAACAGGCTCTTCAGGTTGAACTTGAGAAACGTTCGGACCTTCATCGCCAGGTTGCTCTTGGCTTGGGTTGTTTGAACCGCCGTTATTATTGTTGCCACCGTTATTGCTGTTACAAGCAATAAGTGAGAACGAAAGTATAATAGCGATTATAAAAATTGCAATTTTACTTATAAATGTTTTCATTTTAATCCTTTTTAAGCAAGTAAAATACTGTTCTTTAAGTCCAAAGTTCGCCCAAGTGTATTTTGGGCGAACTTTTTATAGTTGTTAGTTTATCAAACCATTGAATGCCATACCGGAACGCCGTTTGATAATACGAAATAATTAGTATCAACAAGTCTTTGAAGTTTCGCAAGAGTTGTTTCAGATTTATCGTTTCTCAACTCTTCTTCATTATTGTATCTATACGTACCTGCCATAACTCTCGTTTTACCGTTACCGTTTACTGAAGTTCCGTCAATGGTTACGTTTACAACA
>JAGCLN010000131.1 GCA_017646945.1 Clostridia bacterium
ATAATGAATATGCTACCGGGTATGGGAATGGGTAAACTAAAAGGCGTTAAACCCGGCGATATCGACGAGAGCAAGATTGAAAGAAACAAAGCGATTATTTGCTCGATGACGAGGAAGGAAAGGCGCGACCCGTCCATCTTGAACTATTCGAGAAAAATGAGAATAGCAAGTGGTAGTGGAACGACTATTCAAGAAATAAACCAACTCATCAAACAGTTTGACCAAACAAAACTTTTGATGAAGCAGTTTAAAAACGGCAAAAAGAGATTGCCTTTTATGTAAGAAACAACGCAGTAATGCGTAAAAAATAATAAAAAATTAAAATATTTATTTTAACGGAGGAAAATAATTATGGCAGTAAAGATGAGATTGACAAGACTTGGTGATAAGGGTAACGCTTTATACAGAATAGTCGTAGTTGATTCAAGAGTAGCAAGAGACGGTAAGTACATTGAAAAGATTGGTCATTACAATCCTAACACCGATCCTGCTGAAGTAGTAGTAGACGTAGAAAAGGCAAAGAAATGGATTGCAAACGGCGTTCAACCCACTGAAACCGTAAAGAACATTCTTGTTAAAGCAGGCGTTATCGAAAAATCTGAAAAACTTTCACCTTCTAAGACCAACCCTAAGAAGAAAAAGAAGTAATTTAAGGGGTGAGAAATGCTCGAACTCATTAAATTTATTATTAACAGATTTGCCGAAAAGCAAGATGAAATTGAATATATCGTTACAGAAGAAGGAAACGTTGTTAACGTTACCGTCGTTTTGGATGAAAGCGATATGGGCAAAGTAATCGGTCGCCAAGGCAAGCTTGCAAAAGCGCTTAGAACAATCGTTCGTTCTGCAAGCGCGAAGGAAGACAAAAAATACAACGTTGAAATAAAGGCAAAGGGAGAAATTTAATAATTTCTCTCTCTTTATTTATAATTTCTAAAAATTTATGGAAAAGATTATTTGTTTTACGGTTGTTAAACCGCAAGGTATAAAAGGCGAACTCAAAGCGAAAATTTTAGCCGATGGGTTTGAAAGTGTAAAATCAATAAAAACTTTATACGATGATAGCGGTAAGGCGTACAGCGTTACCAAAATTCGCGATGGTTTCGGCGGTTTTGCGTTTATTACGCTTGAAACTTGCCAAAGTAGAAACGATGCGGAACTTTTCCGTAACGTTGATTTTTTCGTTGAAAAATCAAAAATTAAAAAGGCGAAAGACGAGTTTTTTATTGCCGATCTTATCGGTATGAGCGTTTACGTTGACGATGAACTTAGCGGAAGCGTTGCCGATATAATTTCTTCAAACGTTGATATGTTTGAAATTAAGGGCGTTGACGGTAAAAGATGGTATTTTCCATTTTTAAAATCGCTTGAAATAAGCGTTGACCTTAAAGAGAAAAAGATTTCGGTTAAAAAAGAAAAACTCGAAGGGGTAAGGTATTGTGAAGATTGATATTTTAACGCTTTTCCCCGATATGTTTGCCCCACTTAACGAAAGTATAATCGGCAGGGCGCAAAAGGCGGGCAAAGTGGAAATTTGCGTGCACGATATTCGCGAATATTCTACTAATAAGCATAAAAAATGTGATGATTATCCGTTTGGCGGTGGCGCAGGTATGGTAATGATGCCACAGCCCGTTTACGATGCGATAAACGCAATCGATAAATGCCACACGGCGCATAGAATTTACACTTCGCCAAGGGGTAAAACCTTTAATCAGTCCGTTGTTCAAGACCTTTCAAAGCGTGAGCATTTGCTCATACTTTGCGGTCATTACGAAGGGCTTGACGAGAGAATTATTAAACTTTGCATTGACGAAGAAATCTCTATAGGAGATTTCGTTTTAACTGGCGGTGAACTTCCCGCAATGGTGATGGCAGACGCGGTTTGCCGTTACGTTGACGGAGTTATCGCTAGCGAATCTTTAACGGAAGAGAGTTTTGCATCGGGTATGCTCGAATATCCGCAATACACTCGTCCGCAAGAATTTATAGGCGAAAAAGTTCCCGAAGTATTAGTTTCTGGCAATCACGCTGAAGTTGATAAGTGGAGAAGGGAAAAGTCTATTGAACTTACCAAGAAATATCGCCCCGATTTGATTAAGAATTAATATGCATTTACAATGGTTTCCCGGTCACATGACCAAAGCGCTTAGAATGATGGAAGAAGAAGTGAAACTTTGCGATGGAATCGTTATGGTTCTCGATGCAAGGTGTCCTTTTGCGTGCCTTAATAAAAAACTTTCGGGCGTTTTTGGAAACAAGCCGGTCGTTTACGCGCTTAATAAAAGCGATTTGGTTAGTAGTGAAGACTTAAAAACCGTTACCGAACTCTTTGTAAAAGAAGGAAAGAGTGTAGTTTCAGTAGTAGGAACTGACGAAAAGAGCGCTACAAGGCTTTATCAGGCGATTTTAACCGCGTTAAAAGACGTTAAGGAAAAGTATAAGGCAAAGGGTGTAAACAAGCCTTTAAGGGTGATGGTAGCTGGAATTCCAAACACGGGCAAGTCAACTTTAATTAACTTGCTTTGCGGTAATAAAAGGGCAAAGACAGGGGATAAGGCAGGCGTAACCAAGAATAAACAATGGGTTAAGATTAAAGAACTTGAACTTTTAGATACGCCCGGCACAACGCCACCGTCTTTTGAAAATCAAACTTACGCCGAGTATTTAGCGTTTATCGGTTCAATAAACGACGATATCGTTGATTTTGTTGAGCTTTCAGTAGATTTAATCAAATATTTAAAAGAAAATTACAAGGGCGTTTTAACTACCGTTTACAAAGTAAACGAAGATGAAGAGCCGTATGAAGTTTTCACCCAGATAGCATCGCGCCGTGGCGCGCTTAAAAAGGGTGGAGAAATTGACGATGAAAGGGCGTCAAACCTAATAATTTCCGATTTAAGAAAAGGAAAACTCGGTAAAATTTACTTTAAATAAAATGAAAGAATATATACCTAAACTTGATTATGAAAACAAATACCTTGAAAGGGGTGTTAAATATATTGCAGGGGTTGATGAAGTTGGTAGAGGACCACTCGCGGGCCCTGTCGTTTGCGCTTCGGTAATAATGGATTTAACCGATATTATCGAAGGGATTGACGATAGTAAAAAAGTTTCCGCTAAAAAGCGCGAAAAACTTTACGATTTAATAAAAGAAAAGGCGATTGCCTATTCAATTTGCGAAGTTTCGCCCGAAGAAATTGACGAGATTAACATTTTAAACGCCACTAAAAAGTGTATGAAACAAGCGGTTGAAGGATTATCCGTTAAGCCTGACGTTGTGTTGATTGATGCGGTTAACCTTGATTTAAGCGTTCCCATTGAACCGATTATCAAGGGCGACCTTAAAAGTTATACGATAGGCGCGGCGTCAATACTTGCAAAAGTTTATCGGGATAGGCTTATGGAAGATTACGCCAAAGAGTTTCCTGATTACGGTTTTGACCGCAACGCAGGTTATGGCACGAAAGAGCATATTGAAAAAATTAAGGAGATAGGACCTTGCAAAATTCACCGAAGAACCTTTATAAAAAACTTTTGGGGTTAACTGTCGAAAAGATAGCCGTTA
>JAGCLN010000132.1 GCA_017646945.1 Clostridia bacterium
CGGCGGTAGTTTTTAATAAACTCGCTATCGGAAGAAAATTCTAAGGCGGGAAGTTCGCCTACCATCTTCAAAAAGTCTTCATAAGAAATAGGGGTTATTCTTTTTCTGCCCGCGTTGCGAAGGGCTAACGACTTTTTCTCTTTTTCGCTAAAAGTTCCCTCTTTCGATACGAAGATATTGCAGTTTTCTATTTGACCTACCCTGCCGTTAAGGTCGAATATACGCTTGATAATTCGCCTATAATTATCCACGTCACTATACTTTATTTCTTCAGAAAAAGCAAACGACTTATACGATAAACCGCCCTTATATCTACGATTATGGCGGTAGTTTTTCTCAATAAAGTCGTTTATAAGGCTTTTAATTTCCTTTTTAGTGTAAACACCGTTACTGCAAGGAGTGGTTTCGTTTTTACTGTTTATGCCTTGCGTAATATGGTATTTACTCAAAACGCCGTCAATGGTAAGACCTAAATTTTCGGTCATCGTTTTTAAAAGTAATAAAGTAACGCGCGCGTCTTCATCGCTTCTGTGAGCAAGGTACTCTATGCCCATTTCGTTAGCAACGCTTTCAAGCCCCACGCAGTTTTGACGGTTTTCAACGGTTTTGTGCAAAAGCTGAATATCTAAAAACTCATATTCGATTTTATCAAGCTTGTAAATATCGCAAGCGTTATTTAAAAAATCAACGTCGTTAGAAACGGAAAAACCTATGATTAAATCGCTTTCTTTAAACAGCCTTTTAATCTCTTCATAATACTCGGGAAAAGGTTTTTGAGCCTTTATAAACGCCTTGTCGTAATGAAGTTTGATTCGTGGCTCGTACCTTTTGCCGTGCGGACGCATTACGATATCTTTTTGCTCGATTATATTAAATTTTTCATCTGCTATGCAGTAACCGAACGAGCACATACTGCCATCGCTATGGCTACCGGTTGTGCTTTCGATATCGTAAGAAAGTATTTTCATAAAATTTCCGTAAAAAGTCCGCCCCTAAACGGCGGACTTTATTATTTATTATTCTTGGTCTTTTGCAGGATAAGTAGAATCAAGCGCAGTATTGAAACTGTCTTTATCCGCACTTGTCATCTTACCAACGATTGTTTCGCTAAGAGTTATTACTTCATCTCTTTCAAGTTCACTATACTTTTCAAGATATTTGTCGTATAAAGTCTTATCGTCTTCGTCCTTATCTTCATTGTCAATATCTTTAAGGTCAATAGCGTATAAGTAACCTTGATAAATTGAATCGCTATATACGCCGATAAACTTACCGTCGATAACTCTTGGAGCAAACCATTCGGTTGCGCCCTTTAACGCTACTGCGTTAATCTTTTTAAGTTTAGCGCCCGCAGTTGCAAGGTCGATTCTATAATAATCACCACTGCTACCGCTAAGGTATAAATAGTTGCCTTCTGCGGTTGAAATGTTGTAACCTGACGCGTCGCCAGTTACGAGCGTTCTACCGTGAGTTACGGTTGATAAAGTTTCGTAGTTGAATTTTACTAAACCCTTTAAGTAAGTGGTATTTTCAATGTAGTAAATTTCAGTTAAAGACTTAACGTAAGAAGTAGTCTTGATTGCAGTATCAATATAAGTGTTGCTCTTACCCATTTCCACAAGGTTTGCTACGGTTGCAGGCTTTGATAAGTCTAAACCGAAGTAGTATGCGGTTGCAAGGTTAGTATCAACGCCGGTAACTTTCATAATTAAATACTTGCCGGTGTTTTTGATAAGAGTTACCGATGCGCCCGAGAAGTCGGTATAATAAACGCCTTGTTCATCGCTGAAGATTTTTGCTTTGTACGAAGCGTCTTCACCCCTACCGTCACGAGTTAAGCCGTTGTAACCACAACCAGAGAACACAAGGTCGGCTTCAGTTTTACCAACTGAGTAACTGTAAACTTCAGAGAAACCTTCGTCTGCCTTTAAAGATTCAGAGTAAGCGGCTTTGCTGAAATAAATCTTATCTGCGTTGTTATCTGCAAATAAAAGGTTTGAATATTTGCTAACCGAGTAAACTTGGCTACCGTTAGTGCCTACTACTTTAAGAACCTTAGTTTCAGCACCGTCAATAGTTTCGGTGCATTCGTATGCAAGATATACGCTACCCGATGCGTTTTGAATAAATTGATATTTTGAAACGCTACTATCTTCGTAAGTAATTCTTTCAGAATCGCCGTTTTCAAGGTTGAAATATCTAAAATCGGTATAATCACTTCTAATAGTACCCGATTTATCCTTTTCGTCATACGGAGAAGCATAGTAAACAACGTTGCCGTAAATGAACACGCCGTTAGTTGCAGAAGAAGTGGTTACAAGTTTGGGAATAACAACTTCAACGTTTGCGTTCTTAACGCCCACTTCATTTTTCTTAACACGGCAGAGCGCACCCTTTAACACGTCACCCATCTCGTTGTCGTTATACGCGGTTGCAACGCCGTTAACAAAATAAACGTATTCGCCTTTTACAACTGCGAAAGTGCCGTTGCCAGACAACACGTCACCGCCTACGTTTGAAAGTGTAGGAACGTCACTCTTACAAGCGGTTAAGCAAGTAATCGCTAACGCTACGGTAAATAATAATGCTAAAATCTTTTTCATATATTCTCCCTATATCGTAAAGGCAATGCCTTAATCGTGGAATAATTGATTGTTCGTGCGCATAAATTATTAAAAATAACAACGCGCGTGTATATGCGTGAGCATTATACATATAACATTATATACTAAAACTTCATAATAATCAATGATTTTTTAACGAAAATTACCGCAAGATTTTTAAAAAGGATAGGAAATATGGAAAATTTCGGCCTGTTTGACACGATTAAAAATCTATCTGCGCTAAAAAAGAGCGCGGAAAGTATTTTACCCCTAATCAAATCCGTTGCCACCCCAAAAGAAAGCCAACCTAAAAACGAAGAGGATAATAAAGCGCATCGCCCGTCGGTAGCGCCTGCTCTCGCCTACATTAAACGGCACGAAGAAATGAGTAAAAGAATAGATAAAAAGCGGTGAAAATTCACCGCTTTCGTTTTTTATCTGTTTGAGTGCATTAATTTTTCACTCTGCTTTTTTTCAATAATCTTTTTGATTTTATCGACGTTTGCTATGCCCGCTTTGTAGCCTTCTTCATAGGCAAAACGCAAATTTTCTATCTTGAACTGACTCATGTCACCAAGGCGTGGACAAACGAGTAAGTCGTGGCGATATCTTTTTAATTGCCTACGGCGAAGATATGCGCTGTTCGCGTCAATCGAGCGTAAAACGTGATTTATTAAACCCTTATCGCGCTTATATTCGGGAAGTGGGCCTAACACGTCTACCGCAATAACTACGTCTGCATGGAAATCTTTAACGCAAATTAAAGGAATAGGCATATAAATACCGCCGTCAACCAATACTTTATCGCCAACTTCAACAGGGCTAAATACCATAGGTATTGCCGAACTTGCCCTTACCGCTTCCGCCACGTTACCCTCTCTCAAAATCGTTACTTCGCCCGATACTATATCACCTGCGATACACTCGAAAGGGATATCTAAATCGGCAAAGGTTTTATCGCCTAAAAGTTCTTCAAGCATCTTTTTAATTTTGCTCGATTTTAAGAAACTTTTTTTGTTGAAAGGGAAAAAGGATGCGTCTAATAACTGCAAAAGTTTCAAATCGTCAACAACTTCCATCATTTCGTTAGGCTTCATACCGCTTGCGTAGCAAGCGCCTACAACCGAACCCATCGAACAACCGGCAATAAAATCAGGTTTTATCCCGTTTTCTTCCATCGCTTGCAAAAAGCCTACGTGAGCAACGCCACGCGCACCGCCTGCACCTAACGCAAAACATATTTTTACCATATTATAATTCTCCGTCAAAACCAAAAATTTTATACAGGGGTACAAAAACCGCCACAAAACTTGTGGCGGTAGTTTGCTTTTACTATCTATTACTTAGAAAGTCTTGCTTCTAAAGCTTCGAGTTCAACGGCAAGTTCCTTGGGAAGTCTATCACCGAATTGAGCGTAGAATTCCTTAATGCCCTTAACTTCTTCAATCCAAGTTGCCTTATCAACGGTTAAGAGTTCCTTAACAGTATCAAGGTTGATATCAAGACCTTCAATGTTGATATCTTCTGCGTTGGGTACGTAACCGATCGCTACTTCGTTTGCTTCAACTTCGCCTTTGCATCTCTTGATAATCCATTCAAGAACGCGAAGGTTATCACCAAAGCCCGGCCAAATGAAGTTGCCTTCATCGTCAGTTCTGAACCAGTTAACGTTGAAGATTTTGGGTTGGTTGCCAATCTTCTTGCCCATGCTAATCCAGTGAGCGAAGTAGTCAGCCATATTGTAG
>JAGCLN010000133.1 GCA_017646945.1 Clostridia bacterium
TATAACGATTGTATCATATTGACAAGTAAAAATCAAGGTGGTATAATAAATTTAATAGATATATTAAACGCCAAGGGGTTTACCCGTAGGGGAAGCGTGGTGCAAATCCACCGCAACAGTCATTGCCGTAACAGTCGGAATGCCTACCGTTTAACGAATTTATTTTTTCGTTTTTGGACAATGAAGAACGGGAGAATGCCGAATATTCGGCGTACTCTCTTTTCTTTAAGAAAGGAGATTTTTTTTATGAAAAAAGTAATATGTTTACTTGCAGTAGTGTTATCACTATTCGTACTTACCGCATGCAAAAGCGGTGAACCTTTGGTTATTAGCGAATCGGACACGTTCGTCGTAGTTAAATGCCAAACGGATAAAAGCGATTTAACTCTTTCTAAGTATATGGACGGGTTGAGTGACGTTTTCGTTATAGAAGACGGTATGGTCGTATCCATAAACGGTCTTGAAAACGCAAGCGACTGGTCTCACGTTTGGATGCTTTATACCGATGATAGCGAACTTTCAAATTCCGCATGGGGCACTATTGAATACGAAGGAAAGGTTTACGGCTCGGCGGTAAGTGGCGCGGAAAGTCTAATCGTTAAAAATGGTTGCGTTTATATTTGGGTGTATCAGGAGTTTTAATGAAAACTGCTAAAGAAATAGCAATGCTTAGCGCATTCGTTGCAACGCTGATAGGTGGTCAGTTTGTCCTTTCAGCTATATCCGGAGTGGAAATAGTTACCGTGTTAGCGGTAAGTTTCTTCTTTTACTTCGGCGTTTTGCGTGGAGGGGTAGTAGCAACTGCATTTTCACTACTTAGGTGCTTGTTGTTTGGGTTTTTTCCAACCGTGGTGGCGCTATACCTAATTTATTACAACCTTTTAGCGTTGATTTTTGGTTTGCTTGGAAAGGCTTTTGCCCGCAAAATAAACGTAAAAAAACTTACGGTAATCGTTGCCGTTTCGCTCGTTTGCACGGTGGCGTTTACTATGCTTGATAACGCTATAACGATAGTGTTTTATAGTTTTACAAAAACTATGGCAAAGGCGTATATTTCCGCATCGCTTATAACTATGATTCCGCAACTTGTATGTGTTTTTGCAACCGTAAGCTTGCTATTTTACCCCTTGTATAAAGTGTATAAAACGATAAAAATTTAAGGCTTGGGCGTTTTGCCCAAGCCTTATTTTTTAATTTCAGACGGAAGATATCCCATAGTCTTTTTAAAGGTTCTCGTAAAGTATGAAACGTCTGAAAACCCACACTCGTTGCACGCCTGTTTGATAGTAAACCCTTCCAAGATAAGCGCGCGTGCGCTTTGGCATTTTAAAAGGTTTAAATACGATATTATCGAATATCCCGTAACCGCCTTAAAAGCGTGGCTTAAATAACTCTTGCTAAAAGCAAGGTCAGCTGAAATATCGTCTATACTAACTTTGTTTTTAAAATTGACTTTTAAATAGTCAAGCGCGTTTTTAACAACGTATAACTTCTTCTTTTTACTCACTTCGCTTTCGTTTTTTTCTTCGCTAAACTCACGGTTTAAAAGCACGAATAACTCAATGATTTTGCCGGTGATTAAAGCGTTGGAAAACTCGTCGCTTTTCTCGTTTTCTATAATAATTTCTTCAAAAATTTCCCTTGCTTTTTGCGAGTTGATAAGCGATAAAAACCCACGCTTGTCATCGCATAGCGAGTGGGCTTTCACAAACTCGTCGCTCACGATTAAAATGTAGTAATCAAGCGGAGCGTCAACTATCTTAGACGAGTGTAGCGCTGATGAGTTTACCGCAACGATATCCCCCTTTTTCGCCGTAACGCTTTTGCCGTTTAAAAAGACTTCAAGCCCACCGCCCATAAGGAACATAAACTCGAACGCCGTGTGAAAGTGAAGCCCCGTTTTAATACTGTATCGCGTTAATGAAAACGCTTTATTTTTAGAAAAATGAAGTGTTGAGTGCTGGTATTCAATCATACTTTAATCATAACCAAAATAATACAAAAAGTCAATTATTTATCGATTTTTAAAGCAAAAACATAAAAAAAGTGCAGTATTGTACCATAAAAAAGCGTTATTATGTATAGTGAAAATTAAAAAAGTTTGTTATAATAAAATTATAATTATTTTAAAAGGAGAACTCTAAAGGTGTTTAATTCAAGTTTTAAATTCGCTCCTGGCGAATGGTTTCCGTTTAAAGATCAAAAGTTTTTAGATGAAATCGTTAACGTTGACGTTGAGGCTCGCCAAGGCAAAAATTTTGAAAATCCCGATTTTGAACTCAAAGTTGTTTTTGACGTTCACAACTATTTTGCAATTGACTTAATGCAAAGAATTAGGCTTGCTAATTTAAAAAACGAAAAACTCGTTGCAATACTTCCAAGCCCTGAAAACGCAACTTACATAAGTTTAGCGTGCGCTCTTAACAGGCTTAAAATTAGTTGCAAAAACTTCCACGTATTTTTCTTAAATGAATACGCTAACGAAAAGGGTGAAGTTGCTCCCTGGCAAAGCCCGTTTAGCAAGAGCGGTCAATTTATGAAAAACTTCTACGATAGGCTTGATGCTGATATTAAAATGCCTATTGAAAACGTTCATTTTTGGACTACTGAAAATATTGACTCTTATGCAAGTGAGATTGAAAAACTCGGTGGGGCTGACGTTTGCTACACCTATATCACCTGGGCTGGTGGTATCGGCGCTATCGACCTTGAATCTTTCTCAGCAAAATCTCTTGACGAGTTTAAGTTAATGGGTTCTCGCTTAGTAACGCCTGCGCTTGAAACAATTGCTCAAGATTCTCTCCGCGGAATGTTCGGTTTCGCCGGCGATATCTCAAGCGTTCCGCCAAAGGCCGTAACCCTTGGTCCTAAGGATTTACTTTCTGCTAAAGAGTGGATTGACCTTGAATATTTAGTGGGTTGTGCAGGAACTGGCACTCACCAAAAATTCCCGTTAAGGCTTGCTCTTTTTGGACCGCTCACTCACGAAAACCCGGCATCAATCATGCGTCTTGCAAAAGGAACTTGTTACGTTTGCTCCGAAGTTGCCGCTATGCCAATGAGCGCGCCTGACTTTGTTGACCTTATTCCCACGCTTGAAAAAATTGCTGAAAAGGAGGGTAAATAATCATGGATAGAAAGATATTTGATTTTGCGCCAAGTGCTTGGTGGCCTCTTCAAGATAAAGAAGCGTTAGAACGTTGCCGTACCATCACTCGTGAAGAGATGGAATTTACTAACAAAAACGGTTACACTATCAAAGTTGTTCCTCATCCGTCAAGCGCAGTTGCTTGCGAACTTTTCGATTGGATTTACAAGTCAGACGTAGAAGATAAAAAGACGGTTATCGTATTCCCTAACTCATGGAAAAACATTTACACTTCCGTTGCTGAAATGTGTAATAAATTCAACGTATCCGCTCGTAATATTCACGCGTTTTGTATGGACGAGTATGCCGACGAACACGGCAACGTAGCCCCCATCACTTGGTATCGTTCGCTTGGCGGTCACTTTATGACTGAGTTCTATTTAAGTTTTAGGGAAGATTTACGTCCGCCCCTTAAGCAAATGCACTATTACACCAATGAAAACATTGCTAACTATTCCGATATGATAGCCGAAGAAGGCAACGGTGGTGCAGACCTTATCATATCTGCAACCGGTTGGATAGGA
>JAGCLN010000134.1 GCA_017646945.1 Clostridia bacterium
AGCCGTTGCATTTACGATGACCACAAAGGTCTATCGTAATCGCCCCGTCTTGTCGAGCCTTGTCTTGCTTGTTTCTAACTTGTTTCTAACTCGTTTCTTCAAAATTACGATAAACTCGGTAATATTGAACTAGTATGTAGGCTTTTGTGGTAACAAATTGTAAAAAGCGGTAAAAAATCGTTGACAATATTTAAAAGTAATGTTAAATTAAATATAATTTAAGTAAAGGCGATGACGAAAAGTCCTTGTGATTTTACTCGTTTACAGAGAACGGCGTTTGGTGCGAGCCGTAACGAGTGCTTACAAGGTTGTAGTTTCCGAGCCGGGAAGAAGAAAGCGTTTGCAATTAGAACTTCCCCGTGATTTCTGCGTTAATGAATAGGAATTGTTAGATTCTAAAGTGGCAATCGTAAGGTTGCAATTTGAGTGGTACCGCGGGATAAAACTCGTCTCAAGTTTTTACTAAAACGTGGGGCGAGTTTTTTAATATCGCTCTTAGTAGGAGAGTTATGGAACAACTTACTTTAAAAATCAAAGAAATAGCAAGTAGAATTAAAGAACTCAGGCTTATTGAGAACGTTTCGGTTGCCGATATGGCTATGCTTACCGGCGTTACGGAAGAAGAGTATATTAATTGCGAGAACGGAAAGAGTGATTTAAACTTTGCGTTCATTTATCGTTTAGCAAACGCTTTAAAAGTTGACGTTACCGATATTATCGAAGGTCAAAGCCCCAAGCTTAAATCCTATACTTTAACAAGGGCAGGGCACGGCCAAAACGTTGGTAACGCTCACGGTATGACTTACTATAACTTGGCAAGCACTTTCCGTTCAAGAATTGCCGAGCCATTATACGTCGTAAGCAAATTTTCCGAAGAAGAACAAGGAAAGCCCATGGAACTCACCACTCACGACGGTCAAGAGTGTGATATTATCATTGACGGTAACTTGCTCGTTCAAATCGGTAACTATCAAGAAATTTTAGGCCCTGGCGATAGCATTTACTATAACTCTGCCGCACCCCACGGTTTAAGAGCGGTTGGCGGTAAAGACTGCGTGTTCTACGCTATCGTTTTAAACCCCACCGGCGAGCCTATTCCCGAACTTAAAACTTCTAAGATTATCGAAAGCAAGTCTCAACTTATTGACGATGGCGTTAAACCGAGAGTTTACACTAATTACGTTGACGTTACTCGTAACGAAAAGGGCACGCCCACCAAGATTGAGTTTAAAAATTACGATAAGTTCAACTTTGCCTTTGACGTAATGGACAAGATTGCCGAAAAAGACCCCGACAAACTTGCTATGCTTCATATCAGCAAAGATAAAACCGAACGCCGTTTCACTTTCAAAGATATCAAGAAAGAAGGCAATCGTTCTGCTAACTACTTTAAATCGCTCGGCATTAAAAAGGGCGATAGAGTTTTATTAGTATTAAAACGCCACTATCAATACTGGTTTGCAATGATGGGTTTAAACAAACTTGGCGCAGTTGCTATTCCTGCAACTAACCAACTTCAACCCCACGATTTTGAATATCGTTTTAACGCAGCGGGCGTTTCTGCCGTTATTGCAACTTGCGATGATAAAGTTCCTGAGCATATTGAATCGGCGCTTTCCACTTCCCCCACCGTTAAAACGCTTATCACCGTAAACGGCGAGCGTGAAGGTTGGCACAGCTACGATGAAGAGTGCAAACTTTTCTCTACCCACTTTGAAAGAACCGAAGATTCCGCTTGCGGTAACGATTTAATGCTTATGTTCTTCACTTCGGGTACTACTGGCTATCCCAAGATTGCCGCTCATTCGCACACTTATCCGCTCGGTCATTTCCATACTGCAAAGTACTGGCATAACGTTGACCCGAATGGTATTCACTTCACAATTTCCGATACCGGTTGGGCAAAGGCTATGTGGGGCAAACTCTACGGTCAATGGCTTTGCGAAGCGGCGATTTTCGTTTATGACTTCGACCGCTTTGACGCAAGCGAAATTTTACCTATGTTTGCAAAGCATCAAATCACAACTTTCTGCGCTCCCCCCACAATGCTTAGAATGCTCGTTAAAGAAGATATTTCTAAATACGATTTGTCTTCCATTAAACATATGACTACCGCAGGCGAAGCGTTAAACCCCGAAGTTTACCGTCAATTTGAAAAGGCAACCGGCCTTCAAATTATGGAAGGCTTTGGTCAAACCGAAAGCACTATGATTATCGGCAATATGACCGGCGCTCCTCACAAAATCGGTTCAATGGGCAAGCCTGCTCCTATCTACAACGTTGATATCGTCGACCCTGACGGAAAGTCCGTTCCCGATGGTGAAGTTGGTGAAATCGTTGTTGACGTATCAAACGGCGCGCCCTGTGGCTTATTCAAAGGCTACTACCTTGATGAAGAAAAGACCAAAGAAGTTTGGCACGATGGTTTCTATCACACCGGCGATACCGCTTGGCGTGATGAAGACGGTTTCTACTGGTACGTTGGTCGTGTAGATGACGTTATTAAGTCTTCCGGCTACCGTATCGGACCTTTTGAAATTGAATCCGTTATCATGGAACTTCCCTACGTTTTAGAATGCGGTGTTTCCGCTGAACCCGATGAAGTTCGTGGCCAAGTTGTAAAAGCAAGTATCGTCTTAACCAAAGGCACCGTTCCTTCCGAAGAATTAAAGAAGGAAATTCAAACCTACGTTAAAGACCATACCGCTCCCTACAAGTACCCCCGAATCGTAGTGTTCAAGGATGAACTTCCCAAGACTATAAGTGGCAAAATCCAAAGAAACAAATTATAAACTTCGTTATGCATCGTTTCTACTTAGCCGATAGACTTCGATGACCAACAAGGTCAATCTCAGCCTATCGTCTTCGTGAGCCTTGCCTAACTTGTTTCTAATCCGTTTCTTACAGAAACAAATTATAATTTTAATCCGTTATAAACTTCGTTAGGCTTCGTTTACTGCTTCGTGTTTTGACTTCGTTGACCAAAAAGGTCTAACTCACCCAAAACACTTCGCGAGCCTACTTGTGCTTGTTTCTAACTTGTTTCTAACGGCTTAAAAAATCGCGTTGATAAAACTTTGAGAGTGTAGGCAATACGTTTCTTAACAAAAATAAAAAAATCAATTAAAACAATAAACAATGAAAAATATTAAACGAATAACGATACTTTCAGGGCATTATGGTAGCGGTAAAACAAACATCGCCGTTAATATTGCCAAAAATGTTAAAACGAAGTTTGATAAAGTTGCTATTGCGGACCTTGATATCGTTAACCCCTATTTTAGAACGAAAGATAGTATTTTAGAGTTTGAGCAAAATGGAATTCGCCTAATCTCGTCTGAATACGCAGGCAGTAACGTTGATATTCCTGCGCTTCCGCAAGAAATGTACGCTATCACCGACGATAAGTCTTATAAAATGATAGTGGACCTTGGCGGTGACGACCGTGGCGCTTTGGCGCTCGGTAGGTTAACCCCGCAAATCGTAGCGGAAAACGATTACGATATGTTACTCGTTGTAAACCGCTTCCGCCCGCTCACGCCCGACCTTGAAACCACTATGGAAGTGGCAAGGGAAATCGAAACGGCAGGCAAACTCAAATTTACCGGAATAATTAACAACTCAAACCTTGGCGAGTTTACTACGGAAGATGACGTTATAAATTCCGTAACCTACGCAAGCGAAATTGCTTCCGCTATGCAAATTCCCGTGGTTATGACGACTGTTAAAAGGGAACTTTTCCCTAAACTCAAAGATAAAATTGAAAATCTTTACCCGCTTGATTTACAAGCGAAGATATAAGGAGAAAAATTATGGCAAAACTTACAATTAACGTTGATAACTGCAAAGGCTGTGGTCTTTGCGTTGACGTTTGTCCCAAAAAAGTTTTGGAACTTTCGCCAAACAAAATCAATAAAAAAGGTCACAAACCCGTTGAAGCGGTTAAGGAAGGGGATTGTATCGGTTGTGCTTTCTGTGCAACTATGTGTCCCGACTGCATCATTAAGGTTGAAAAGTAATAGGTGGTATTATGGCAAACAAAGTTTTAATGAAAGGTAACGAAGCAATCGCCGAAGCGGCAATCAAAGCAGGTTGTATGCACTACTTCGGCTATCCTATCACTCCGCAAACGGAAATTGCGGCGTATATGGCAAAGCGTATGCCCAAAATCGGCGGTACGTTTTTGCAAGCGGAAAGTGAAATCGCCGCAATCAATATGGTTTACGGCGTTGCCGCTGCAGGTTATAGGGTTATGACCAGTTCTTCAAGCCCGGGAATTTCCTTAAAGAGTGAAGGTATTTCATATATGGCAGGCGCGGACCTTCCCGCGGTTATTATCAACGTTCAACGCGGTGGCCCTGGTCTTGGTGGTATTCAACCGAGCCAAGCCGACTATTTCCAAGCTACTAAGGGTGGCGGTCACGGTGACTTCCATCTTATAGTATTTGCTCCGGGTAGCGTACAAGAAATGGCGTCACTCACCGTAAAGGCGTTTGAACTTGCAGATAAATATAGAATGCCTGCTATGGTTCTTGCAGACGGTACTATGGGTCAAATGATGGAACCTGTTGAACTTGATTTTGAAGTTACTCCCGCTCCCGAAAAGCCTTGGGCAACCAACGGTACTAAGATGCAGAGAAAACACAATATCGTAAACAGTTTATCTCTCGTTCCCGAAGAACTTGAAAAGTTCAACTTCGAAAGATTTGAAAGATATAAATTAGTTGAAGAAAACGAAGTTATGTATGAAGAATACTTAACCGATGATGCCGAACTTATCGTTACCGCTTACGGTATTGCGTCAAGAGTAACCAAGAACGCCGTTGACGAAGCGAGAAAGAAAGGTATTAAAGTTGGTCTTATCCGTCCTATTACGGTATGGCCGTTCCCCAAAAAGCCCTTTGAAAAAGTGGCTGAGAAAGTTAAGCACGTTATATGCGTAGAACTTTCTATGGGTCAAATGATTGAAGACGTTAAACTTGCGGTTTCTTGCAAAGTACCCGTTACTTTATGCAACCGCGCCGGCGGTATGATTCCGTCAGTAGAGCAAATTCTTGCTGAAATTGAAAAATACGCAAAGGGGGAATAAAAAATGGTAGTATTTGATAAACCTAAATCACTTGCAGACGTTTCTATGCACTATTGCCCCGGTTGTACTCACGGTATCGTTCACCGTTTAGTTGCCGAAGTTATTGATGAACTCGGCATTGAAGGTAGAACTATCGGTATTGCCCCCGTAGGCTGTTCAGTTATGGCTTACAACTACTTCAACTGCGATATGATTGAAGCCGCTCACGGTAGAGCGCCCGCAGTTGCAACGGGCGTTAAGAGAGCAAACCCCGAAGAGCACATCGTATTTACCTACCAAGGTGACGGCGACTTAGCGTCAATCGGTATGGCTGAAACCGTTCACGCTGCGGCGAGAAACGAAAACATTACAATCATCTTCATAAACAATGCAATTTACGGTATGACAGGCGGTCAAATGGCGCCCACTTCTCTTCCCGGTCAAGTAACTCAAACTTCACCCTATGGTAGAGACGTTAACGCTTGCGGTTTCCCCGTTAGAATTTGTGAAATGCTTGCAACCTTAGACGGCCCTGAATATTTAGAAAGAGTTACCGTAAACAGCGTTAAAGCGGTTAAGAACGCAAAAAAGGCAATCAAAAAAGCCTTCCAAAACCAAATCGACAAAAAGGGTTTCTCACTCGTTGAAGTTTTATCAACCTGTCCTACCAACTGGGGTATGACACCTAAGGACGCTTTGAAGTGGGTTGACGAAAAAATGATTCCCTACTATCCTTTGGGCGTTTATAAAGATAGGTCTAAAAAGGAGGATAAATAATTATGAAAACTACTAAATATTTATTCTCAGGCTTTGGCGGTCAAGGTATCTTATTCTCAGGTAAGTTCTTAGCATACAAGGGCTTAACCGAAGA
>JAGCLN010000135.1 GCA_017646945.1 Clostridia bacterium
GGCGGAACTGCCCAAACGTCACCCGATGCGCCCATAGGTCCAAAGAGTGAGTTTTCGCAAATGGTTAAGGGGTTTTGAGTTACTAAGCCCGATTTAATTTGGATAAATTCTTCTAAACTATCCGCCTTGAATTCTTCAGTTCTCGGGTCGATAAACGCGGTGTGGCCGGGCCAACCGGTAGCAGAATAAACAACGTCTGCACCGCCAACGTCTTGAATCATTTGAGAGTAAACACCCCTACCTTTATTTTCGTTGTTAAAGGTGTGCCAGTGAGAAACGTCAGGGCGTAAATCTTCTCTAATTCTATAATAGAAGTGTTGCATGAAAGACGCACCAAGACCTGCGCCGTAAGTAAGGGGCGCAACGTTACCGTCTTGGTCAGCCCATTCGTCCATCGCGAAAGCGTGAACGTTTCTCATGTTGATATTGTATCTGTTAATCATATTAGCAACTGCCGAATAAGCGTCAGGCCATTGATTAGGGCAAATCATAGTAAAGGGAACGTTTTCCTTATCGCTTTTAACGATGCGGTAGAACATATCCATTACCATGTGGAAAGTGGGATCCATAACAACTTTAACGGAATAGCCGTTTTCGTTGGTATATTCCATTTCTTCGCGCTTGATATTTCTTACTCTTTCGAGTTCTTCAAGCGGAAGTTCGCTGTGCGGAAGCCAAGATGCAGGGTAAAACTTAAATTCATCGTAAAGTCCCATAATATTTCTCCTTAATTAAATAAATTGTTATTGTAATTTTCAAATTTTGTTTTGTATTTTGATACGTTAACTTCGTTAGGTTCAACTATGCTACCGTTAAACTCAAACTTAACGAACTCTCCGTCAACGCCTTTTTTAGCAACGGAATACGCGCCGAAACAACAGCCGTCCGCCTGCTCGGAAAGATACAACTTAGAATCTAATACTTCGGATAAAATTTGCATCCAAATATCACTTCTCGTTGCACCGCCCGTTACTATAACGTTTCCAAATTTAAAGCCACTTTCTTTATAAATGTTTAAAATTTGTTTAATTTCAAAGGCTACGCCTTCCATAGTTGCTTTAAATATATCGCCTTTATCGTGCTTGTAGTTTGCGTTCTTTATAGAAAAACTCAACGTGTTTTTACCACGATATCCGCCGTTGCCTGAAACGAAGGGGTAAACCAAAAGATTTTCGTCAATTTCTTTTTCGCTCGCCAAAGCGTCAATCTCCTTATACGGAAGATTAAATATGCTCTTTTCCCAAGATAAAACCGTGCCTGAACTTACCGCCGAGTTAAAGTAGCCGTAATCCCCTGCCGGGTGGCGGCGACAAGCAAAATTGCCTTTTATCTTTTTATCGTTTCTTGCAAACACTACCCAAGTAGTACCCGTTGAAACGATAACGTCGTTTTTAGAAAAATAATTAGCGCCAAGGCTTGCCGCAAACTGGTCGTGAAGACCAACGTAAACTTCAATATCGCCTTTAAGATTAGTTTCTTTTAAGAACTTGTCGTTAACAAAGCCGATAAACTCGCCCGCCTTTGTAATTTTAGGGAAGTTTTCAACCTTTAAACCTACAAGGTTTATAAGCCTTTCGTCATAATCGTTAGTATCGCTATCGTAAACGCCCATCATAGCCGCGCTCGTATAGTCGATTACCGCTTTTCCAGTAAGTTTAAGATAGATATAGTCAGACGTTGAAAGCACGTATTTAGCGCTATTAAAAGCATCGGGCATATTCTTTTTAACCCAAAGGTATTTAGCGAGCATATTGCTACCGTCCATACCCCTTCCGGTCAACTTAAAGTACTCGTCTTTCAACTCGTCCGCTTTCAC
>JAGCLN010000136.1 GCA_017646945.1 Clostridia bacterium
CTGCTCGAAGAAGGAAAAGGCGGGCCACGCCATACGCTTGTTCGGTTTCAGTTCGGGAAAAGGCGAAAAATCAACCGCACGTTCGATAGCGTGGATAAAAAAACGGGTATGCTCGGCAACGCTAAACTTTTACTGTTCAGCGTTAAAGAATACGTTGACGGACTGTTAAACGAAGTCAAGACCTACACGGACGAATTTTATACTAACGACGTGTTGGCGCTCATAGATAAAGCAAAATCAATAAAAATTTAAAATAAAGGAATACACAAATGAACAGCAACATTAAAGTATTACTCACAGAAGAACAAATCCAAAAGAGAGTGAAAGAACTCGCAGCGCAAATTACGCTCGACTATTCGAGTGTTGATAATTCTATTCGTCGCCCCGTGTTTATTTGTACTCTTAAAGGCGCAATCTATTTCTTTGCCGATATTACAAAGAACATTAAGCGCCCGATTATGCTCGACTTTGCAAAACTTTCGAGTTATCGCAACGGCACTACGAGTGGTGAAATGGAAATGCAAAGCGACATCACGACCGATATTGAAGGTAGGGACGTTATTATCGTTGAAGACATTATCGATAGTGGAAAAACGCTCGCTTACTTTGTTGAAGTATTAAAAAAGCGCAATCCTAAATCAATAAAAATCTGCGCATTCCTTGACAAGAAAGAACGCCGTGAAGTTGATATTAAAGCCGACTACGTTGGGTTTGATATCCCCTGTGGGTTTGTTGTTGGATACGGCTTAGACTACGCTGAAAAATATAGAGAACTTCCTTATCTTGGCGAACTTATCGACCCGTCAAAAGATATTTAAGCGATAATATTTAAGGATTAATAACGAATAATTATGAACAATCTTTTCAATCTCGTTGATAAACACGAAAAACTTATCCGCGATGCTCACGCTTTCCTTTGGGCTAACCCCGAAACGGGCTATAAAGAGTTCAAAACTTCTAAGTATTTGGAAGATAGATTTATTGAACTCGGCTACGATATCGTGCGCGCGGAAAACATAACGGGTTTTTACACCACGCTCGATACGGGTAAACCTGGTCCGACGCTACTTATTATGGGCGAACTCGACTCGATAATTTGTCCGTCGCACCCCGAATCGGATAAAACCACAGGCGCTGTTCACTCGTGTGGGCACAGCGCGCAATGCGCGGCACTACTTGGTATTGCCGCAGCGCTCAAAGAACCGCACGCGCTCGATAACCTTTCGGGCAAGATTAAACTTTGCGCCGTTCCCGCTGAAGAACTTTTAGAGATAGAATTCCGTGCGGATTTAATTAAAAAGGGCATTATAAAATACTACGGCGGAAAAACAGAGTTTATCGCTCGTGGCTATTTTGACGACGTGGATTTGGCGTTTATGGTGCACACCACGGGGCTACCCTATTACCGCATGTTAAAAGGTGCAGTCGGCATCATCGCTAAAAAGATTACCTTTAAGGGCAAAGCCGCGCACGCTGGCGGATGTCCGTGGGACGGAAAGAACGCGCTCTACGCTGCAAATACCGCTCTTTCCGCTTGCAACGCTTTAAGAGAAACGTTCAAGGAAGAAGATATTATTCGTTTCCACCCCATTATCACTTCGGGCGGAAGTATGGTAA
>JAGCLN010000137.1 GCA_017646945.1 Clostridia bacterium
ATAGTAGAGAACAGTTCGAAATTAGAACTCACAAAAGACTTATTGACGTATATTCTACCAACGCAAAAATACTTGAAAGTATTCACTTGCCCGCTGGCGTAGACGTTAAAATCAAACTTTAATCTTAAAAAACAATTAAATTAAACAACAATACGAGTAATCGTAAATAATTTGGAGGTGAACTTTATCGATGAATAAAGCAATCATTGGAAAAAAATTAGGTATGACACAGGTCTTTTCCGCTGACGGAAAAGTAATCCCCGTAACCGTAGTAGAAGCAGGTCCGTGCCCGATCGTTCAACTTAAAACCGTTGAAAAAGATGGCTACGCTGCAGTTAAACTCGGTTTTGAAGAAGTAAGAGAAGCAGTTCTTAACAAACCTGAAGCAGGTCAATTTAAGAAAGCAGGCGTAGCTTGTCAAAGAGTTTTAAAAGAATTCAGATTTGACGACCTTTCTGCTTACGAAGTTGGCAAGTCGGTTACTGTTGAAGTATTTGCTGAAGGCGACAAGGTAGACGTTGTTGGTACTACTAAAGGTCACGGTTTTTCTGGCGTAATCAAAAGATGGAATCAACACACTCTTAAGATGACTCACGGTACCGGCCCTGTACACAGAGAAGTTGGTTCTATGGGTGCAAACAGCTCGCCGTCAAGAGTATTTAAGAACAAGCACATGCCCGGTCAATACGGTAACGAAAGAGTAACCGTACAAAATCTCGAAATCGTGAAAGTCGACACGGCTCGTAACGCGCTTTTAATCAAAGGTGCTATCCCCGGTGCAGTAGGCGGTATCGTTACGATATCCAAGAGCGTTAAGGCTTAAAGGAGAAAACAAATATGCCAAGCATTAAAGTTTATAACATGAAGGGTCAAGAAACTGGCTCTATGGAATTAAGCGAACTTTTCGCTATTGAATACAACGAACCTTTAATTCATCAGGCAGTTGTTACCCGTCTTGCTAACGAACGTCAAGGCACTAAGAGTTCTTTGACCAGAAGTGAAGTAAGAGGCGGTGGTAAGAAGCCTTACAGACAAAAAGGTACAGGTAGCGCTCGTCAAGGTTCTACCAGAGCACCGCAATGGACAAAGGGTGGCGTAGTATTCGCACCTAAGTCAAGAGATTTCTCTAAGAAGATGAACGTTACTGCTAAGAGAGTTGCATTATTTAGCGCGCTTTCTAAGAAGGTTGCTGACGAACAAGTTCTCGTTATCGATAACTTATGTGTAGAAAACGGCAAGACCAAAGAAATGGCAGCGTTCCTTGACGCGTTCAAGCTTGACAAGACCGTATTAATGGTTATGGGCAACAACGACGTTCAAGTAATTAGAGCAGCGGCTAACATTCCTACTCTTAGCACTATTTCAGTTGATTTACTTTCAACTTACGAAGTTGTTAAGAACGCAGTAGTTGTTATTGCTAAAGAAGCTGTTGAAAAATTAGAGGAGGTTTACGGAGAATAATGAAAGAAAGAGATATTATTATCAGACCTCTTTTAACTGAAAAGAGTTACTCTGAAATCGCTAATAAAAAGTACGTGTTTATTGTAGACAAAAAGGCAAACAAGACTGAAATCAAACTTGCTATCGAAAAACTTTTCGGCGTAAAGGTTGATTCCGTTAACACTGCTAACTGCCGTGGTAAACTTAAAAGAATGGGTAGATATGAAGGTTACACTCCTTCTTACAAAAAGGCTATCGTTCAGTTGAAGGCAGACAGCAAGGGCATTGAGTTCTTTGACTCTTTGGCTTAATTGATGGAGGATTATAAAAATGGGTATTAAAAGATATAAACCTACGTCGGCTGCCCGCCGTTTTATGACCGTAAGTTCTTTCGAAGAAATTACGTGTACCACTCCGGAAAGATCTTTACTTGAAGATCAAAGACACAAAGGTGGCAGAAACGCACAAGGTAAAATTACCGTTCGTCATCAAGGTGGCGGAAACAAGAGAAAATACCGTATTATTGACTTCAAGAGAAATAAAGACGGTATCGAAGCAATCGTAAAAACTATTGAATACGATCCGAACAGAACCGCAAACATCGCTCTCTTATGCTACGTTGACGGTGAAAAGAGATATATTCTCGCTCCCGTTGGCTTAAGCGTTGGCGATAAGGTTATGAGTGGTTCTACCGCGGATATTAAACCGGGTAACGCCTTAGCAATCGAAGATATTCCCGTTGGTTCTATGATTCACAACATTGAACTTCAACCGGGCAAAGGCGGTCAACTTGTTAGATCTGCAGGTGTTGCAGCGCAACTTATGGCAAAAGACGCTAAGTACGCTCAAGTTAAAATGCCTAGCGGTGAAATGAGACTTATCCTTGTTAAATGTAAAGCAACAATCGGCCAAGTTGGTAACCTTGACCATGAAATTATCAGAATTGGTAAAGCAGGTAAGGTTAGACACATGGGTATTAGACCTACCGTTCGTGGTTCAGTTATGAACCCCTGCGATCACCCGCACGGTGGTGGTGAAGGTAGAGCGCCCATCGGTAGATCTGGTCCTGTTACTCCTTGGGGTAAGCCGGCACTTGGTTACAAGACTAGAAAGAAAAAGTCTAGAACCGATAAGTTTATTTTGAAGAGAGTTAACTAACGGGAGGAACGAAAAATGAGTAGAAGTATTAAAAAGAGGCCCTACGCCTTCGTTCAAGAAAGATTATTAAAAAGAGTAAAAGATCTTAATGCAGAAAACAAAAAAACCGTTCTTAAGACCTGGTCGAGATCATCGACTATCTATCCCGATATGGTAGGTCACACTATCGCCGTTCACGACGGTAGAAAGCACGTTCCCGTGTACGTTACCGAAGATATGGTTGGTTTTAAACTCGGTGAATTCGCTCCCACCAGAACGTTCAAAGGCCACGCTGGCGCTAAGACTACTGGCGGTAGATAAGGAGAATCAATATGGCTAAAAATATGAAATTAAAAACTCAACGTATTGAAGAAAATAAAGATAGACGCCCCAGAGCAACTGCTAAGTTTATCAGAATTTCTCCTTACAAAGTAAGAGTTGTACTTGATATTATTAGAGGCAAGAGCGTTAACGACGCTGTTGCTATCCTTGAAAACACTAACAAAGCCGGTGCAGAACCTATTAAAAAGGTTGTATTATCTGCTGCTGCAAACGCTGAAAACAATCTTGGTATGAACAAAGATGACCTTAAGGTTGCAGTTGCTTATGCAGATATGGGCCCCACTCTTAAGAGAATGAGACCTATGGCGCACGGTAGAGCTTTCAGAATTTTAAAGCGCACTAGTCACATCACGATTATTCTTGATGCGATGGCTAAGTAAGTAGGAGGACGATATGGGACAAAAAGTTAATCCGCACGGTTTAAGAGTCGGAGTTATTAAAGATTGGGATACCCAATGGTATGCTGATAAGAAGAATTTCTCTGTTAATCTTAAAGAAGATTACGAATTGAGAAAATATATCAAAAACACCTACTACCAAGCAGCAGTTTCTTCAGTAAAGATTGAAAGAGCGGCTAACAAAGTTACCGTTACTATCTTCACTGCAAGACCTGGCGTTTTAATCGGTAAAGCAGGTGCTGAAATCGAACTTATGAAAAACAACCTTGCAAAAGTTGCAAAGGGTAAACAAATCGCAATTAACATCGTAGAAGTTAAGAAACCCGATAGCGACGCTCAACTTGTTGCTGAAGGCGTTGCATCTCAACTTGAAAAGAGAGCATCTTTCAGAAGATCTATGAAACAAGCTATTTCTCGCGCAATGAGACTTGGCGTTAAAGGTGTAAAGATCATGGTTAGCGGTAGACTTGACGGTGCAGAAATCGCACGTTCTGAGCAATATCACGAAGGTTCAATTCCCCTTCAAACTCTTCGTGCAGATATCGACTACGGTTTTGCTGAAGCGCACACTACTTTCGGTATTATCGGTATTAAAGTATGGATTTACAAAGGTGAAGTATTGGGCGGAAAGAAGACTACTGAAGGAGGCGAAGCTTAATTATGTTGATGCCTAAAAGAGTTAAAAGAAGAAGAGTTCATCGCGGTAGAATGACTGGTAAGGCTAACAAGGGCAACACTCTTGCTTACGGTCAATACGGTCTTGTTGCTATGGAACCTGCTTGGGTAACTTCCAATCAGATTGAAGCAGCGCGTATCGCAATGACAAGATTTATCAAGCGTGGTGGTAAGGTTTGGATTGATATCTTCCCCCACAAGCCCATCACTCAAAAACCTGCTGAAACCAGAATGGGTTCAGGTAAAGGTTCAGTAGAATACTGGGTAGCAGTAGTTAAGCCGGGCAGAGTAATGTTCGAAATGTCTGGTGTAGAAGAAAGCATTGCAAGAGAAGCAATGCGTCTTGCAGGTCACAAGTTACCTATCAAGACAAAATTCATTAAGAAAGAAAGTCAAGAAGGCGGTGAAGGTTAATGAAAGCAAAAGAAGTAAGAGAAATGACTAACGACGAGTTAGCATCAAAACTCGTATCCTTAAAAGAAGAATTATTTAACCTTCGTTTCCGTCACGCAACCGGTCAACTTGAAAATCCTAACGTTATTACTGGCGTAAAGAAGGATATTGCAAGAGTTAAAACGGAAATCCGTGAAAGAGAAATCAAGAAGGCGTAACGGAGGAGAGTTTTATGGAAAGAAATTTAAGAAAAGAAAGAGTGGGTTTAGTAGTTTCTGACAAGATGGATAAAACCGTTGTTGTAGAAGTTACCGATAAGAGAAAACACCCCCTTTACAAGAAAACTATTACCAAAACTATTAAGTTCAAGGCTCACGACGAACTCAACGAATGCGGTATCGGCGATAAAGTAAGAATCGTTGAAACTAGAAAACTTTCTAAGACTAAGAACTGGAGAGTTTCTGAAATCGTTGAAAAGGCGAAGTAAGGCGGGAGGAGACGAAAATGATACAACCACAAACCAGATTAAAAGTTGCAGATAACTCCGGCGCAAAAGAAATTATGTGCATTAGAGTTTTAGGCGGTTCTTTCAGAAGAAGTGGTAACATTGGCGACATTATCGTTGCAAGTGTTAAGACGGCTACTCCGGGCGGCGCAGTAAAGAAAGGTGACGTTGTTAAGGCGGTTATCGTAAGAAGCGCAAAAGGCCTTCGCAGAGCAGACGGTACTCACATTAGATTTGATGATAACGCAGCAGTTATCATCGATAACAACAAGCAACCGAGAGGAACTCGTATTTTCGGACCGGTAGCAAGAGAACTTCGTGAAAGAGAATTTATGAAAATAATTTCTCTCGCACCTGAAGTACTGTAAGGAGATTATTATGAAAGTTAAGAAAAACGATAACGTAGTAGTTCTTACGGGTAAGGATAAAGGTAAAACTGGTACTGTAATTGCGGTTATGCCCAAAGACAACAAAGTTGTAGTTGAAGGCGTAAACGTTCAATTCAAGAGTAAAAAAGCCCGTTCCGCACAGGAATCTAGCCAAATTATTAAGAGAGAAGGCGCTATTGACGCGTCTAACGTACTCGTAATTTGCGCTGCTTGTGGCAAGGCAACAAGAGTTGCTCACGCTGAAGTAGACGGCAAGAAGGTTAGAAC
>JAGCLN010000138.1 GCA_017646945.1 Clostridia bacterium
CCTACGAACGCTATCTTTTGTCCAGGCTCGGCGTAAAGAGTTACGTTGTGAAGTACGATATGGTCGGGAACGTAACCAAAGTCCACGTCAAACATACGGATATCACCCGTTAAGCGGGTGTAAGTAACCGTTCCGTCCGCTTTGTGCGGGTGCTTCCACGCCCATACGCCCGACTTATCGTCAGTTTCAACAAGGTTTCCGTTTTCATCTTCCTTAGCCTTAACCAAGGTAACGTATCCTTCATCTTCTTCAGGCTTTTCATCGATAAGGTCGAAGATTCTTGAAGCGCCTGCCATAGCCATAACTACTGAATTTATTTGGTTGGAAATTTGACCGGTAATGTTCGCGAACTGCCTTGCCATTCCCAAGAAAGATACGACTACGCTAATTTTGAGCGGGGCTAAAAAACTACCCGATTCTATCAACGCCGAAAAACTGATATTAAGACCCGTTCCATCGGTAAAGATAAATATACCGCCACCGATAAACGCTACTAATACGTATAACACGTTGCCGATGTTGTGAATAATCGGCATAAGCATATTTGAAAAGGCGTTAGCTTTGTTTGAAACTTCAAACAATTCGCCGTTGAGTTCATTGAACTTTTCAATAGCCTTTTCTTCGTGGTTGAACACTTTAACGACCTTTTGGCCGTTCATCATTTCTTCAATATAACCTTCAACTTTACCAACGGCTTTTTGTTGAGCCATAAAGTACTTGGCGCTACTTTTACCTATGGTTTTAGTAACCCAAGTGATAACCAACAAGCCCACTACTACCACGATAAACAAGGTGATGCTTAAATAAAGCATTACTATTGATAACGAAGTTAAGGTAATAAGCGTTGAACACGCTTGGGGTAAACTTTGAGAAATGAGTTGGCGAAGCGCGTCAATATCGTTAGTATACGAACTCATAATATCGCCGTGCGTATGAGTATCGAAGTATTTAACAGGAAGGCGTTCCATTTTAGTGAACATCTTAACGCGCATATCCTTTAAAAATCTTTGCGTTAAAACTGCGCCTAACTGTTGATAAATAAAGTTTGCAACGATACCCAAAGCATAGATAGTGCCGAGAATCATCAAGGTAGTTATTATCTTAGACCAAGCGACCGACACCGATATAGTTTTGGCTATCGCTTGACTTAAAGTATCGTAAACGGTATTTAAAAACAACCCCGCAATAGAACCCGTTATAGCGCTTATTACCAAGCAAATTGCAATAGTTATAAGCAAGGGTTTATAGTTTTTGAAAAGTTTTCCCATAAGGCGTTTAAGCACGCCTTTTTTCATTTTGCCCATCGGCGGAACGGCACCGCGACCACGACCGTGCATTTTCATACCTGCCATTACGCTTCACCTCCGCTCGTTTGCTTGTTTTGAGAGAAATATACTTCTTTGTATATTTCGTTATCTTTGATAAGGGTTTCGTGAGTACCAACGGCGTTAATCTTGCCACCGTCAAGCACCACTATTTTATCCGCGCCTTCAACAGACGCTATTCTTTGAGCGATAATAATCTTCGTTGTATCGGGAATTTCTTCCTTAAACGCCTTGCGTAAAAGCGCGTCCGTCTTCATATCTACCGCCGAAGTAGAATCGTCCAAGATAAGTATTTTTGGCTTTTTAAGTATTGCCCTTGCAATACAAAGCCTTTGCTTTTGACCGCCCGAAACGTTAGTTCCGCCCTGCTCGATAAAGGTATCGTAACCATCGGGGAAAGCCATAATAAAGTCGTGCGCTTGCGCTAATTTACAAGCATTAACGATTTCTTCATCGGTAGCAAACTCGTTGCCCCAACGCATATTTTCTTTGATAGTGCCGGAAAATAATAAATTCTTTTGTAAAACGACGGAAACTTCGTCACGAAGTTTTGCCATATCGTATTTTCTAACGTCAATCCCACCTACTTTTACGCAACCTTCGTTTACGTCATAAAGGCGTGAAATTAACGATATTAGCGTTGATTTTGAAG
>JAGCLN010000139.1 GCA_017646945.1 Clostridia bacterium
CCCCGAAAGGTCAGCCCACGAAAGGTTAGCCCCCGAAAGGTCAGCCGCGAAAGGTTAGCCCGCGAAAGGTTAGCCCCCGAAAGGTCAGCCCTTTCTCCGCCTTCTTTCCATTCAAGCCATAACTTATGCTTACGAAGAATTGAGTTAAGTTCTCTTTTAGTAATTTTTCTTAATTCCATTGTTTTACCTTCCTTGCTTTTTTATTATTTTTGTGTTAAAATAGTTTTTATTTGGAGTTTTTAATTATGAATAACTTTGATAATCTTAAAATTACAGGGCTTAAATCTCATAACGATAAAATTGACAAAATTGCCGAAGACTTAAAGCAAAAAGCCCAAAATCAAGAACTTATCAATACCGTAAATAATCTTTCGTTTGCCGTTTCTACTAAAATTGAAAGCGTTACTACCGAACTTAAAGAAGCAAATAAATCAACCGAAAAACAAGCCAAAAAATCTTTTATTCTTTCTTTAATCTCTATCGGTATTGCGTTCGGCTCTTTACTTGTCGCTTTAATTGCTATTATCGGGTAAGTTTAATAATGAGAATAACTACATTTGCAATAAAGCAAATAACCGAGCAAATAACCGAAATTGTCGCAAACTTTAAGTAATCAAATTTCTTCTTCATCTTCTCTCCCCACGCGCATAGCCGAAATTTTGAACTGCCTTGTTTTTGTTCTGTTTGGTGTCTTTTTTAACACTACCCATAGTTTAGCACCAAATATAACACTTGTCAAGCATTTTTACAAAAAAAGTTGTAAAAAAGACACATTTTTTTTATAATGGTAGAAGAAGGAGAGTTTTATATGGAAATAGAAGCAATTAAAAAGAAACTAAAAAGCGAGAAAATATCTTACGATTTACTATCTCAAAAATCGGGCGTTCCACTAAATACGTTAAAAAATATTTTCTCAAAAAGAACACCGCACCCACGCATAGACACGATACAGGCTATCGAGCGGGCTTTGGGGCTTACTGACGGCGAAAACGCTAATAAAGGCGTATTCCTTACCGACGACGAAACACGGCTTTTAACGGCGTTTCGCGGGCTTATTCCCGAAATGCAAGAGTATATCTTGAAGATAGTCGAGAATTTGACAGGCGAGAAAGCAAAGGAAAATATAGTATGAAAAAATTTTTGACGATTTGGAATTTTTACAAAATCTAAACTTACAAATTACAAGTGCTATAAACGATATATTAAGAGAACGAAAAGAAAGACAAGAGAATTTAAGGCTCGTATGGAAAGACGGCGTTTCGCTTGAAAAGAAAAGGAGCGAAACAAATATGTTATTAAAAATTAAAGGCGTTTGCGTAGGAAAAAAGCCCCGCCCCGACGGACGGTGGCAAGGCTACATAATAGACAAAGGCGAAAGACGGTGTTTCTTTGCCCCATCGCAACCCGAACTAATTCAAAAAATAGAATACTGCGTAAAGCACGGGCTACCGAAAAAAGAAAAGAAAGAAAAAAGCGGTATTCCGAACACTTTTTCAGCGTTTTTCGTGTATTTTTGGGAAACTTTTAGGAAAAAGAAACTCGCAAAAGATACTTACAGGAGCGATTTTTCACGCTTTAACACTCACTTAAAGCCTTATTTTGGGAATAAAATTATAAAAAAAATAACCCCTGCCGATTGCCAAAACCTACTGAATAGGCTTGATAATGCGGGCAAGGGAAAGACTTGCGACGAGATTTATTCTTTACTTTCAATAACCTTTAAGGGGGCTATCGCTCACGGGCTTATGGACAAAAACCCGCTTGCGATAGTGTATCATACGAAACACGAGAACGAACACGGTTCGGCTTTAACAAGAGAAGAAGAAACAGCCTTTTTAGAAGCCATAAAAGGCACTAAAAACGAGAAAATCTATGCACTCGCCCTATTTACAGGGCTGCGCCCAAACGAGTTAAAAACGGCTAAAATTGACGGCGATTTCGTCGTTGCCGTAAACTCAAAGCGAAAAACAAAAAAAGTCGAGTATAAAAAAATACCTATCATTGATAAGTTAAGACCTTATTTGCCCTTACCGACCGTTGACGGTTCGGAGAGTTTTTTAGACGCTTTAAGGTCTGAACTAAAAACTTATCTTTCTGGGCATATTCTTTATGACCTACGAACGACGTTTTATTCTCGTTGTAAAGAGTGCGGGGTATCTGAATACGCCATAAGCGAATTTATGGGGCACTCTCTCGGCGCTTTGGGAAATGCTTATACCGACCTTTCGGACGAATTTTTGCTTAAAGAAGGGCGAAAAATAGTATATTAAAGATACGATTTTTAATTTTGACTATTTTTTTTAAGGCAGTTAGTTAGATAATTGCTTATTTTTTTACCTTTTTTTGACTACTTTTTTGACTACTTTTTGACAAAAAGGCATAAAAAAAAGACCACTTTTAAGCGTTTTTTTACCTAAAAATGGTCGTTTTTGGTGTGAAGGATGGGACTTGAAGCCTGCGGGGAAAATTAAAAAACCTTAAATAATCAATAAATATATAGCGAAACGCCGTCTGCCCCCGCTACTTTAATGACTACATTTCCCCCCAAAAAATACATACAACTTATAATATTATATATAAGTATATTATACCATATATAATAGGCTTTTTTATTGTCTTTTTTTATTGACAAACAATGAGTTTTTGCATATGATATTATCATAGAGCAAAAAGCAAAGGCTTTTTAAGGGGACGGCGTACTGCGTTGTTCTTTATTTTTTTATATTTTTTCTTATTACCTATTGACAAAAGTATTTTTATTGCATATAATGAAGATAATAAAAATATAACTCTTGTGAACCGCAGAAAATCTGCCCCGACTGCCGTATAATATTATTTTATACGATGAGGGGAACGGCAGTCCCTCCACAAGAGTTTTTTTATATGCTTTTTTTACTTCTTTGTCTAACCCAATGCCAATGTACTATCTCAAAATAATCGTTTGTCTCGTTTATATCTAATAAAACAACCCCAAACATTTTATTTCCTTTTTTGTCTTTCTTTTCCATAAGTTTTATAAAAGAATAATAATTGTTTGTTTTATTTTTACCTTTAATAATATCATCGGAATTATAAAGAGTTTCTCCAATAAGCCACGGGATATCACTTTTTTCAACGTCATTATGTTTATTTTCGTTAATGTCTATTATTTGCTTTTTTAATAAAACTTTTTTATTTTTCTTTACGCCTAATTTTATTAAATCTTTGCTATTTAATTCAGGCAAAACATTATCCTTATTAAAATCAATATGAATAATGCTTTTATTTTCTTTTTTTGTGTTTATTTGTTCTTTTGGAATATCGCTATTATATTTATTTTCAAGAGATTTAATATCGTGTAAACACTCTTTACCGTCGTTTTCTTCGTTTGTAAAATGTCCTTTTTTATCTTGCCAAGCCATAATATTACCTTTTTTTGGATTTATTTTTGAACCACGCTTCGATTTTCGGTTCGTAGCGTAGGAATAAATACCCTATAACGCAAAGGGCTACTATCCCAAATACAAGAATAATAATACCCCACCACGTTTGCGTAAGAATACCGAACGAAAAGACCGTCGTCGCCGTGCATATTCCACGGGTAATAAGTGATACGGTAAGCACGTACCAAAAGTTTATTTTTGACAGCCCCGCTACGGTCGTTAAAAGGTCATCGGGAATAACGCCGATAAGCATACCGACGGGATAGAATAACTTTCGGGTTTTGACGAGTTCGGCGAACTTGTCCGCTTTTTCCGTATCAGACAATAACCATGCAAGCAGTTTCCCGCCCCCTTTACGCCCGATACAGTAAAGAATAATCGTGCCTATCTCTATTCCTATCCACGAGCATAAAAACGCTGGCAAGATACCTACAACCGCTATCGCTGGAATAGTAATTATCTGATTGCTTATAGGAATAAACACGACTTGAATAACTTGCAAAACTACTATTATAACATAGGCGTAAAACCCGTTATTATTGCAGACTTCTCGCAAGCCGTCGATAGTGTCAACGTGTAAGGCTTTCATAAGGGCGAATACGCCAAGCGCAATAAAGCCTATAACTGCAATTATCAATAACGCTTTAAGTATGATTTTCTTCATTTTTTGCCCCCAAAGTTTCCGAAAAGCGGGTTAAAAGTTCGTTTTGGTCGAGTGCCGACCTTAAATCTTCTTGCCTGACAATTCGCTTACAATCGTTTACGCCCGCAACGAATTTCCAAAGAGTAAAGCCTACGTCAAAAATCGTGTTTATAATAATAGAAAAAACAGTTACAAACATCTCTTGCGCCGTCGCTTCGTCTATCGTCAGTTTTATTGACCCCGACAAAAAGGCTATAAAGCCCGCTATAAGTATGCCGATACCTATTCTTTGTCCCGCCGATAAAGACGGGTTCGCTTTGGTATGGTACTCTCTATAAGCCGTTTTTCCGCTTGTAATTCCGTTAAAGTGCGTTTCCGATACTTTCGCATATCTAACATTAAGAATAAGTATGTTATCGTCGATATACTTATCGTCAAGCAACGCTTCGAGCGTTTGCCTTTTTTCGCAATATTTTTCCGCTTTTTGCTTTATTTTCTTTTTAAGTTTAGTATATCTAAACTTTTCAAAAAAATCGTCTCTCTTATCTTGATAATACAGCGGAAAAAAGTTAGGCGAGAATTTGTCAAGGCGAGCAAGTTTTTTTTCGATTTTTGCCCGCCAAGCGTTCTTCTTGACTTCGAGATTTATTTCGTAAATGAATTTTCCGAACTCTTTATCTTTGCCCTGTTTGAATTTCAATAATCGTTTGTTTTCTTCTAACGTTTCCGCAAGTTCTTGACAGTTTTCTTGCGCTTTTGGATACCCCACGCGAACGCCGATAACCCCCGCCAAAACGTAAGCAATTAAACGACAAGCAGTGTGATTCCAATATTCCGCTGTTAAGAACTCGTCCGACCTTTGCAGAACGAAAAAGTCAAACGCGCCGAGCGTAAAAAGGATAAAGATAAGCAATAGATAATCTATCCAACGGGTCTTAAAATACGTTACCGTTTTCGTTGCCGTTTCTTTCCCTTGTTCTGTGAACTTCTTAAAACCGTCCGTAAAGTTACTCATATTCTACCTTCCTTTTTTTGTTTTATTCGTCTTCGGCTATGTTATAACCGTAGGCTTCTTTCCACGCTTCTTTTTCGGCAATGGCGGGCGATTTATTTACGACTTTTTCGCCGTCCACCGTCTTATAGGCGTGTTTGTCGTAAACGTCCGCTACAACCGATACCGAAAGACTTAAAATGCTCGCTATCGTCGATACCACGCCTATAAGTATAAGTTGCGTTGATAAAAAGCGAGAAAAAAGCCCGATAATCATAACAATTATGCTGACCGTCAATATTGAATATTTTTTGAAAAAATCGACCATAAAAGACTTAAACATAATCACGCAAAGCATTACGACGATAATGCCCCAAAACCCGAAAATGCTCCCGTCCGAGTTATAATCTTCGCGCTTAATAACAAAAAGAATTACCATAGGCAAAACATACAAAAGAAAAGTATAAATCTTATAAATTCTCGACATACCGCCGTTAGTGAATTTCATATTATACCCCCTTATGCTTCAAGTTCTTTTATGATTTTTTCCGCTTCTTCGCCTTTTTGGTCTCTTATATAATTCTTTAAGTTTTCGTTTTCTTCTATCTGCAATTCGAGAGTAGATTTTTCAGGCGAATTTGCGAGCAACGCCACGACTTCGGGTTTGCTTGCCCACGCTTGCCTTGCCGCTTCAATTAAAGCCTTTACTTGCGCATAAAGCGTTTCTATCGTAGTTTTTTCGCTTGCAAAAGTCTTTAAGTAGTTACCGAATTTTGCTTCAATTTCATAAAACATTTTATCGAGTTCGCCGTTAAAAACGCTTGTTACACCGTCTTTAATTTTCGATATATCCGTGCCGTTAAGAAGTGCCGTTAATTCGTCTTTTTGCGCGGAAAGTTGCTCCGCATATGCCTTTAATTGTTTAGCAAGCGACGATTTTTTAAGATAAGGTCTTAAAAAAATTAAACCTACTGCGATAAGTTCTATCCCGCCCGTAAGTAAGAAAGGCAAAACCTTATTCACGAAGTAGTTATCTCCGCCCGTCAATTCGTTAATCTTGACTATTGCTTTTGAAAGTTGTTCTTTTAAGGTGTTTATTTCGTCCGCTTCCGTCGTTTCTGTTTCAGCCGTTACTGCGACGGGCGTTTCGGTTTCTTCTGCATAAGCAGATACTGTCGAAACCGAAAAGGCGAATAAAATCGCCAAAATTAAAGTTACAAAAATAAATTTTTTCATTGTTTTTCTCCTTAAATAATTTCGTGAAATTTTTCGAGTTTTTCGATACGTTTTTTCAAATCGTCGAGTTCGTCATAAATCTTGACCGTATTTTCCGCTTCTTCTATCGCAAGCGGTAAAAGTTCGTAGTGCTTTATGACTTTATCGCCGTTGTAAAGGTCAATGTTAACGTATAAACGCCCCGCAAAAAGTAACTCGTTCGGAATTACAACGGGGCGCATAAGCCTTAATTTTACCGTTTTTTCGCCGTTTTTAAGCGAGATAACGGCGTGGGTTAAGTCATAGCCTACTTCGTTTTCAAAGTCAAAAGAAAGACTATCGGGCAATAAAAAAGGCTCATTATCTTTGAGCCTTGCTACCGTTTTTGTAATTTTAATCGTTTTAATCATTTTCGCCACCTTTCGCCCACTCTTTGCATTGCGCCCTATACTCTTGATATTCTTCGTATTCTTGTTTATATTTTTCTTTATCAAGATTATAGTTGTTTATAAGGGCGATTTCGTCGTTTATAGTGTATTTTTGCCTTATAAACATAGAAACTTTCTCGTTATAACTTAAATTGTTCATTCTGGTATGTCCTCCAAAGTTATAAATAATTTTGTGCCACTTAACAACGGATAAAAACCGTTTGAAGTTGTTAAATTTAACCCTATTACATTTGTATCATCGTTTACAACGCAATTAGTTAAATCTTTCATACCCGTATCTATTTGCGGGTTGGCATATACACGAATTTGGATATGCGTGTCAAAATAGTCGTTAAGTATTGATAACCCACTTCCCCTTGTAAACCCGTTGATATTTACAAGACTTGCGTTAATACCCGTTCTCATTTCTACATTAGTAGTATTATCAATGTCGCCCCCGTAAGTGTTTTTTATAGACGCTTTATCAAGGGTTTCGCTTAATAACAACATATCATAAGAACCCACCAAAAACCCGTCAACCCTTATTATTCTTTTGCCCGTCGGTGCGGTGTAAGATATGTTTTGATTACATTTAACAAGCGTAAATGTAGTCCTATCGTTAGAAATTTCGGTAAACTTGAATATAGGTTGCCCGCTCATATCTATATTGCCGAAGTCAAACACTTGACTTATAACCGTTGCGTTATTATGCCTTGATAACTTGAATTGATAGTGCGTAGATACGCCGTCGTCCGCGCTTACAGGATAATAAGCCCAATCGGTAACGAAATCGGCGTTAAGGGTTGTGTCCGTACCTGTAAAGATAGGTTGCTCACTTAATGCAGTATCTTCTATATCTATTTCAATTTCCGTATAACTTTTCTTGTCTTCTTTCGTAGCAAGTTTTTCATCAAGATAATTAGTATCTACTATACCTACTATTCTATCGGCATATTGTACCCAGTTAGTTGCTGTTTTGTAGGCGTTTACTGATTCTAAAGGTACTTCTATTCTTGTAGCACTTCCCCAGAATTGGTCAGCTGCAATTACAGGGGGCGTAATTGATTTGAAAACCATATTATTACAACTAAAAACATAGTTGGATATACTTGTAACGCCTTTCCCCACGACAATCTTTTCGGGATTGGGATTCCAACGCCAAAACACGCCGTGTCCTATGCTTGTTACACTGTCAGGTATTATCACTTCATCTAATTTTGGAAGACTTCCACCATAAAAAGATCGAGCACCTATAGCAGTAATTTTGTTTGAAAAATGCACTTTTGAGACAGGCTGATAAGAAAAACACGCTTCCACCAACTGGGTAACATTATAAAATACCACTATATATTTTCCAACATTTACATAAGTATGAGAATAAGTCTGCGTTCCCGTAGTATCGTTGATTGTTTCTATTGTGCCGTCACCCCAGTTGATGGTCGTCAAGCCTTTTAAGTTTTTAGGTGACACGGTAGTATTTGCAGAAGTTATGTCAAAGACGACGGTTAATTCTTCTTCAAGGTCTTTGAGTTCGGTCGGCAAGTGTGCTTGCTTTTCACTATTATATTGAGTTAAAGTTTCTAAAATATCAGTCGGGTTAGCCATTTATCTCTCCCCCTATATAGTAGTCTTCGGGCGTGTCAATTTCTTCAAAATCATCGGGCACATCTAAATGCGGAGTGTCAAGTAACTGACCGCCGATATACTAAACATAGCCTAAATAGATTTCTTTTCCGTACAGCATACCGTCCGCTTTACGCCTAAAAA
>JAGCLN010000140.1 GCA_017646945.1 Clostridia bacterium
AGACCTTCTCGCCATTAACGCCTTTAAAACAAGCCCCAAAACAAAGCCTAAACCCATCATAAAGAAGTTTAAAATTATAGGCTTTATAATATCGCCGAAAGTAACCGAGCCGAGTGATAACCCCGCGCCTACCGATATCGCTATCGAGAAAAACACCAAGCCTAAAATATCGTTGCAGGCAATAACTGATAAAAGGTTTTCAACAAAATCCCCCCTACCATCTTTTTGGCGAATAGTCATAGCCGTTGATACGGGTGAAACCACGAAAGATATCGACGCTAAAATTATAGAAACAGATAAACTTAAACGGAATATAAAGTAGGATAAAACGAAAATTAAAGTGGAAGTTGAAAGTATTCCTACCAAAGTTATAACGGTAATACTTTTAAGGTTTTTCTTAATTACACCTACTTTAAAGAATTCACCTATACCAAAAGATATAAACGCAAGCGCTATATCCGATATGAACGCCGAGCCGGTAATCACGTTATCGGGTATCATATCCAGACAGAACGGTCCCATTAGCACGCCGACAAAAACGTACGCCGTTACGTTTGGGAGTTTTAGCATCTTAGTTATTCTCGTTGCTAAAAATCCCAAGAACAGTATTAGCGATACGGATATTATCACTATTGCTACGGTGTTCTCACCGAGATTTTGGTAAAGTTTATCTAACATAACAAAATTTCCTTATTTGTTACTTTATTGTTCTTGCGCTAATAATATTCGCGCCGTAAACGTTTTCCTTAACGATATCGCCGGTTTTTACGGGCGCGGTAACGATAATCTTATTGATTTGTTCCATTACCGCAAACATATCTTTTTTACTAACCGGCCTATCGGTTTTTACAGGAAGAACTCTGCCGTCGCTAAGTTTAACGGTAGAAGTTACAACCCTTTTAGGGTCAACTATTTCGTTTTCGGCATACATCTTACCACGAGGGCAGTTATAACCAGAAAACTCTTTTACGCCGTTTTCTTCTTTAACGGTGATTTTGCAACCCATAGGGCATTCAACACAAGTAAGTTCTCTTATCATATTTCGCCCTCCACGCTAACTACGATATCGCCTTTTAAGTTCTTAACCTTATCTGCAAGAAGAAGCGCCGTTTCCATTTCACCGGGAACTGAAATCTTTTTCTTCTTGGTTGCGATAACTTCATCACCGCAAGAAACGGTAACAACGCAGTTTTTAATAACTTTGTTTACTCTAAAGAAAAGCTTAACGTTTTCATTAGAGTTAAGATTGATTTTTTGCGGTAAAACGTAAGTTACGTTTGTTCCGCAATTAGTTTCTACAACTTTCTTTTCTTCCTTGCCGTTTAAAACGTAGCTTGCAGCGTATTTACCTGCAATTTCCGCTTCTTCGGAAACGAAGTCAACAAGGTCGTGCACTTGTAAAACGTTACCGCAAGCAAAGATACCGTCAACGCTCGTTTCTCTCGTTTGGTCAACTACCGCGCCCTTAGTTCTTGGCGATAATGATACGCCTGCCGTTTTGGAAAGTTCGTTTTCAGGAATTAAACCTACCGAGAATAATACGGTATCGCAATCAAAATGCTTTTCCGTACCCTTTATAGGCTTTTTGTTTTCATCAACTTGGGCAATCGTAACGCCGGAAACTCTATTTTTACCTTCAATATCAATAATTGTATGATTAAGATACAACGGAATATCGAAGTCGTCAAGGCATTGAACGATATTTCTTTTAAGACCTGACGAGTGTGGCATAATTTCACAAACGGCGTGAACTTTTGCGCCTTCAAGAGTCATACGCCTTGCCATTATAAGACCGATATCGCCCGAGCCTAAAATTACTACGCTCTTACCAGGCATATAACCTAAAATATTAACGTACTTTTGCGCCGTACCTGCCGAATATACACCTGCGGGGCGAGTGCCTGCCACGTTTAACGCGCCACGGCTTCTTTCTCTACAACCCATTGATAATACGATTGCTTTACCGCTTACGGTAAACACGCCGTTATCAACGTTCATAGCCGTTACTTTTTTATCTTCTGAAACGGATAATACGGTTGTTTCAGTTAAATATTCAATATTCCTTTCAACAACGCCGTCAATAAACCTTTCAGCGTATTCTGGGCCGGTTAAACTTTCTTTAAAGCGGGCAAGGCCAAAACCGTTGTGAATGCATTGATTGAGTATTCCACCCAAAGAAGATTCTCTTTCTAAAATTAAAATATCTTTAACGCCGTTATCGTATGCGGATATCGCCGCTGCAAGACCTGCAGGACCACCGCCTATAATTATAATATCGTAACTTGTTTTCATTTGGTTTTACCTACTAAAAGTTTTGAATTTTTACCGCTCTTTAAAACGTCTTCCATCTTGATGCCGAGTTCTCTTGATATAATCTCTGCTACGTGGGGTTGACAGAAACCGCCTTGACATCTGCCCATACCTGCTCTTACTCTACGCTTAACCGCGTCAACAGTCATCGCTTTGGGGTTTTCGTGAACTGCTCTAACAATTTCACCTTCGGTTATTTCTTCGCAACGGCAAACTATTTTACCGTAACGCTTGTCCTTTTTAATAACTTCGTTCTTTTCTTCAACGGTTAAGTTTTTAAAGAAGTAATCCGCAGTTCTTTTTCCGTTAAAGTTCTTATTTTCTTTAAGCGGTAATATCTTGGAAACTAATTCTTCAATCACGTATTTACCGATTGCGGGCGCAGAAGTTAAACCCGGGGATTCAATACCTGCAACGTGAATAAAGTTTTTAGATGCCTTGCTCTCTTCAATAATAAAATCGTTTTTATCGCTAAACGCTCTTACGCCTGCAAACGAAGTAATCGTATTGTATAAGGGAACGTTTTTACACATTTCGTTAGCAGTTTTAGTAACGAAGTTTAAACCGATTTGCGTAGTGTAAGTCTCGCCGTCTTCAACCACTTCCGCAGTAGGTCCAAG
>JAGCLN010000141.1 GCA_017646945.1 Clostridia bacterium
AACTTCTGGCGTGGCAGACAAGGTAAAGAAATGGATAGAACTACGGCCGACCATATGGGTATGCTTGCGACCATTATCAACGCGCTTGCTTTGCAAGACGCGTTAGAGAGAAAGGACGTTCCCACTCGTGTTCAAACGGCGCTCACGATTACTCGTGTTGCCGAGCCTTACATTTTAAGAAAGGCTATGAGCCACTTAAAGAAAGGTAGAGTTGTTATTTTTGCTTGCGGAACGGGCAATCCTTACTTTACCACCGATACGGGCGCAGCACTCCGTGCTGCTGAAATTGATGCGGAAGTTTTACTTCTTGCTAAAAACGTTGACGGTATTTACGACAGCGATCCCAAGACTAATCCCAACGCTAAAAAACTTGACGTGGTGTCTTACAAAGATTACATTGCTCAAGGCTTAAAGGCTATGGATACGACCGCTATCACTATTTGTATGGAAAACGATATTCACGTTCTCGCATTCGGTTTGTTTGAAGAAAACGCGCTTATGCGTGCTGTTACGGGCGAAACCATCGGTACACTTATAAAGTAGTGGGTTTGGTTAAAAAACTATAAAACACTTTTGATACAAGGAGAAATATATTATGGCTATTGAAAATGAACAATATGAAATGTTGATGATGGAAACTATGGAAAGAACGGAAAAGACTGTTTCCGTTTTGAATGGCGAATACGTTACTATTCGTGCAGGAAGAGCAAATCCGCACATTTTAGACAAGGTGCTCGTTGACTATTACGGAACGCCGTCGCCTATCAACCAAGTAGGCAACATTTCTGTATCTGAAGGCAGATGTTTAGTTATTGCGCCGTGGGATGCAAGCATGCTCAAGGTTATCGAAAAGCAACTTCTTGCTGAAAATCTCGGTATTACACCTGCTAACGACGGTAAAGTTATTCGTCTTGTTTTCCCTGCTCTTACTGAAGAGAGAAGAAAAGAACTTGTTAAACAGGTTAAGAAAATGGCAGAAGATAGCAAAGTAGCCGTTAGAAATATTCGTCGCGATGCAATGGACGCATTGAAGAAGATGAAGAACAACAAGGAACTTTCTGAAGACGAACACGCTACTTGCGAAAAGGAAGTTGACAAAGTTATTTCTGAAACTATTGAAAAAATTGATAAACTCTGCGCCGACAAAGAAAAGGACATTCTTTCAGTATAATGGAAAGTAAGATTCCCTCACACGTTGGTATTATTATGGACGGAAACGGCAGATGGGCGACTGCGCGCGGTAAAAAGCGTTCGTTTGGTCATCACGTCGGCTCTAAAAACGTTGACGTAATTGCTTCACACGCGTTTAAGTGTGGCATTAAAACGCTTACGCTTTACGCTTTTTCTTCGGAAAACTGGGCGCGACCTAAAGAAGAAGTTGACGAACTTATGAAACTACTTAAAACTTATTTAGTTAAGTTCGTTAAAAAACTTCTTAAAAACGGTGTGCGATTAAAAGTTATCGGCGATAGAGAAAAACTGTCCGACGAACTAAATAAAGCCATTGACGACTGTGAAAAGCAAAGCCAAAACTTTTGTGAACGCAATCTCGTTATCGCTATAAATTACGGCGGACGGCAGGAAATTTGCCACGCCGTTAACCAAATTTTGGCGCAAGGTAAAGCCGTTACGGTAGAAGAACTTTCCGCTAACCTTTATACCGCGCCGTTTGGTGAACCCGACCTTATTATTAGAACGGGTGGGGAACTGCGTCTTTCTAACTTCC
>JAGCLN010000142.1 GCA_017646945.1 Clostridia bacterium
CGTGTGACGTTGCTCTTATGATAACCGTTGTAATAAACGGTGAAACGTTGCCAAGTAGCAACCTTTTAATACAAAAACTCTCATATAAACTTAAAAAGTTCTCGCTTTTTATCAACGAGAATACTTTGGATACGAATATCATTTTAGGCGATAAGTTTACTTGTATTTACGGTGAGCCTAAGTTTAATACAGAAGAATTCGGTTTGAGGTACGAAGTCGTTCCGCAATCGTTTATGCAAGTTAACGGCTACGTAAAGAAAAAACTTTATCAAGACGTGGTTAAAACTTTAAGCGCCGATAATAATACTACCGTTATCGACGCGTATAGTGGCGCAGGTCTTATGACCGCGTTGTTATCGCAAAACGCAAAGCGCGTTTACGGTATTGAAATTGTTAAAGAGGCGGTAGAATCTGCAAATAAACTCGTTAAAGATAACAACTTAGAAGATAAGGTAATTAATATTTGCGCGCCTTGTGAAACCGAACTTCCACCGCTTATAAAAAAATTAAAAGATAACGGCTCGAAAGTTTCGGTGGTGTTAGACCCGCCGAGAAAAGGGTGTGATAAAAAGGTTTTAGATGCTATATTAGATGCAAAACCCGATAAAATCGTATACGTTTCTTGTTCACCGCAAACTTTGGCTCGCGACTTAGGTGTTTTGACGGGTAGTTTACACTACGAAGGCAACGAACTTAAAAAAACAACCGATTACAAGCCTAATTATACGATTACTAAAGTTCAACCTTACGATATGTTCTGTCAAACAAAACACGTTGAAACGCTCGTTTGCTTGGTGAAAAATATAGCGGAATAATAAAAATAGGAAATTGTGTGGGTAAAATGATAGAAAAATATATTACGAACGAGTACGAGATTGTAGATGATTTTAAGAAACTACAAGTTAGTGCGGTAGACGTTAATTTGTGTGTAGAGCAATCAAATAACGATAAAACTAAAATTGTTTTTTGTTGTAAAAAAAATAGAAAGTATGAGTTTGGCGTAATTGATGGCGTTTTAACAATTCAACTTCAAAAAAAGAAATGGTATAACTACTTAAAACTTGGTTTTAAGCGTGCAAATATTAAAATTTGTTTGCCTAAAACAATTTTAGAAGGGGTCAACGTAAAGGCAAACGTTGGGCTGGTTGACGTTTCTTGCTTAAATTGTAACGGACAAGTTGATATTAAGTTAAATTGCGGTAAAGTTACCGTAAGCGATAGTAAATGCAATACTTTTAATTTAATAGGAAATACGGGAAGTATTACTTTAAATAATTTAGATGCAAATGACAGCCTTTTCGTTAGAAGTAACACCGCAAAAGTATTTTTAAACGACTGCAATTCGCGTGAATTTATTATTAAAACTAATACGGGAAACGTATATGGTAAATTGCCTAAAAATACTGCGTTTAACGTAAAAACAAATACTGGTAAAATTGAATTGCCAAAAGCCGAGATAGGTTCGGCTATAACTACTACGTGCGAAGTTAAAACAAACACGGGTAATATTAAGTTTTAATTTAATATTATTTCAATTTAAACTTATATGAGGTAGATATGGAAAAGATAATCACTTATGAAAATTTGCGTAATTTTGCCTATTCTAACGACCACTTAATTAAAGGTGAAATTAAAGGAATTATGCTCAATTTTTACGGTCTTGGCGGAAATTATATGTTTAGCGATGATTTCGGCGATGCGTATGAATATGCAGAAAAGGGTATTATTCACGTTATTCCGTATTACAATCCTTGGGCGTGGATGAATAGGCAATCCGTTTCATATACCGATGAAATAGTTGCCGTGCTTTGCAAAAAATACAACTTGCCAAGCACCGTTAAAGTTGTTTCAACGGGTTCTTCAATGGGTGGGCTTTCCGCGTTGGTTTACTGCGCTTACGCAAAGATTACGCCTTGCGCTTGCGTTGCAAACTGTCCGGTGTGCGACCTTGTGTATCATTATACCGAGCGCGTTGACCTTCCGCGTACGCTTTATAGCGCGTTTGCTGAATATGACGGCGATATGGATAGCGCGTTGCGTACTTGTTCGCCACTTCATTTAGTTGATAAAATGCCTAATATTAACTATACCATTTATCATTGTGGTAACGATAAGGCGGTCAATATTGAAAAGCACTCTAAACGCTTTGTGGACGCTATGAAGGTTAATCACAATATAAATTTAGTAGTTGTTCCGTTGCGCGGTCACGGTGATTTATCTGCCGAGGCGAAACTCGATTACAATCGAACTATTTTGAAGGAGTTTAATCAAAGTAATTAATTACTTTATTTTTAAGGTGTTATTATGAAAAAGATATTTTTGATAGGTGACTCAATAAGAATGGGTTACGATAAATACGTTAAAGACGCGTTAAACGGCGTTGCGCTCGTTGGCTACCCAAGTGAAAATTGTAGGTTTTCAACATACGTTTTAAGGTATGCTCACGAATGGAAAAATGAAGTCGGTTTTGATGAAAACGTTGACCTTGTTCATTGGAACGCAGGGCTTTGGGACGCGCTCGAACTTTTTGATGATGAACCGTTGATGCCTATTTCAACGTATAAAGAAACTATCTTGCGTATTTACAAAAGGCTTAGGTTCTTATTCCCAAAAGCGAAAATCGTTTTTGCAACTTCTACGAACGTTTGTGAAGAAATGGCAAACCCCGATTTTAAAAGGCATAACGAAATAATCGAGCAATACAACGCCGCTGCGCTTGAAGCGTTAGCGGGAACTGACACCGTTATTAACGATTTGTATACGCTTACTAAAAACCTTCCTAATTCTTACAGGTCTGACTGGGTGCATTTTTACACGCCCGAAGCAACTGAAATTATCGGCGGTAGGGTATTATCAATAATTTGCGAACTTTTAGGCATAAAAGCAAGTGAAATAAATATTGAAAATTTTGAGCCCGAGCGTTATTCAAATAAAAATATAGGATATTGATTAAATTTATGAAAGTTTGTGTAGTCCAACCTAAATATTCTTTTAATCAAGGCGATTTAAACGCCTGTTTTAACGGTGTTTTAAGTTTGCTTGATAGTTGTGATGAAAGTTTAGATTTAATCGTTTTACCCGAGTATAGTGACGTTCCTTGTGACGTTGAGGGTAAAGACGGATATTATAACGCCGTTTATCAAAATAAAGACGTTTTGTTAAAAAAGGCAAAGCAAACGGCAATAAGGTGCAATGCGATAGTTTTTGTGAACGCTGGTTACGTTACTGAAAACGGAATTAGAAACACCACCTACGCCATTGATAGAAAGGGAGAAATAGTAGGCAAGTATTTTAAAGTTCACCCCGCGCCGAGCGAAGTTAAAAAAGACGGCGAAGGCGGGCATGAACTTGACGTTTCATACAGTTATGAAAATTCTTTTCCTTACGTGTTAGAACTTGAAGGTGTTAAATTTGCATTTTTAACTTGTTACGATTTCTATTTTTACGAAAATTTTGCAAAAATCGCTCGCGAGAACGTTGACGTTATTATCGGTTGTTCCCTCCAAAGAACGGATACTCACGAAGCGCTTTCAATAATAAACAAGTTTTTGTGCTATAACACGAACGCATATCTTATTCGCTCGTCTGTTTCGCTTGGTGAAGATAGTAAACTTTGCGGTTCGAGTATGGTTGTTTCACCTAGTGGTGAAGTGCTTGTTAATATGCAAAGTCAAGTGGGGCTTGGCGTATGTGAAATAAACCACAAAGAAAAGTATTTTAAGCCTGCTGGTCACCTAGGTAAACTCAAATCTCATTACGAATATATTGAAGAAGGAAGAAGACCTTGGCTTTATAGAAACGGCGGTGCATCGGTATCGCTATTCGATAGCGTTAAACCTTATCCGCGCATTTGCGCTCATAGGGGTTTTAATTCCGTTGCGCCCGAAAATTCTATGCCTGCGTGGGGTTCTGCTATTGCGCTCGGCGCGGATGAAATTGAGTTTGACCTTTGGTCAACAAAAGACGGCGTTATCGTTTCTTGCCACGATTCAACTCTTGATAGAGTAAGTAACGGCACGGGTAAGATTTACGAAAAGACTTACGCTGAACTTTTAGAACTTGATTTCGGCATTAAGTATGGTGAGAAGTTTAAGGGCTTAAAGATTTGTACTTTTGAAGATATTTTGAAAAAGTTTGCCGGTAGAGTTATTATGAATATCCACGTTAAGATTTGGAACGATGATTTTACCGACCATAAGATAGAAGAAATTATTTCGTTAGTTAGAAAATACGACTGTGAAAAACACGTTTATTTTATGACGAACGGCGATTCCGTTATTAAAAAAGTACGCGAGTACGCGCCCGATATGAAAGTTTGCGTCGGTTGGAATTGGGATGTTGATAATCCTATGTCGATGATAGATAGAGCGTTAGAACTCGGCGCGTATAAAGTTCAACTTTTCAAACCTTACTTTAATCAAGAAATGGTTGATAGAGCAAAGGCAAATGGAATTTTATGTAACGTATTCTACGCCGATACCGTTGAAGAAGCGAGAGAATATCTCAATATGGGCATTGATTGTGTGCTTACTAACGATTATTTAACCATTTATGAAGGCGTTAAAGACCTTTTAAACAGATGAAAACTTATTTCTTGGAGAAGTTATGGTAAAGTTTATAAACTACGCTCACAGGGGCGCGCCTGCCTATTATCCCGAAAACACTATGTTATCTTTCAAAGCGGGTGTTGAAATGGGCGCAAACGGAATTGAAACCGACGTTCAAGTTAGTAAGGACGGCGTTTTAGTGTTGTTCCACGACGATACCTTAGATAGAGTTACCGGCGCAAGTGGCGCGATTAAAGATTATACTTATAACGAGCTTAGTAAAATTCGCGTAAAGCACAATGGTTTAGAAGATAAAATTCCTACGTTTGAAGAGTTTTTAAACTATTTTAAAGATTTTGATTTGACTTTTGCAATAGAGTTAAAAGTTGGCGGTGTGGAAACCGCCGTTGCCGATATGATTTTTAAAGTTGGCGTTCAAGATAAGGTGATAATTACTTCGTTTAACTTTGATTATATTAGCAATATTAAAAAATACGCGCCGTCATTAAGGGTGGGTTATCTTACTTACGGTATGGATAACTCTGTTAATGAAAACTTAAAAAATATCGGCGGATACGAAATTTGCCCAAATGCAAAGCAAATTTCTAATAAAGACGTTGATAAGTGGCACGAACTCGGCTTTAACGTTCGCGCTTGGAATATTGAAAACGAAGCAGTTATGATTAACGCAGTTAATATCGGTGTTGACGGTATGACCGTTAATTTCCCCGACAAACTTACTTCGTATATGAAATTGAAAGGCTAATATGGAAACAAAAATTTGTAAAAGAACTATTTTCGATTTAATAGTCGCATTGATTGCAGGTGTAATAGTAGGTACCGCTTATCATTTTTTTCAAAATAGTAACGGGTTTGCGCCTGGTGGCGTTGGTGGTTTGGCAACAATGTCGTATCACCTTTTCGGCGGAGACGTTAGTTGGTCTATATTAATGCTCTTGTTTAACTTGCCGATATTTATTTTGTTATCGATATATATCGATAAAAAATTAGGGTTTATTCTAGTTTTATATATGTTTACTCAATCGTTTATGCCGTACGTATATAACTGGTTAAAATTCCGCCCGTACTCGCTCGAAAATAGTGGGCAAGATTTTAATATTATCTTTGCTTGTATTGCAACTGGCGTTATATCAGGTTTCGGTTTTTCTTTAATGCTTAAACGCTTTGGCGCAAGCGGTGGAACTTATGGTATTTCCGCATTGCTTAAAAAGGCTAAACCCGATATGAATATTGCTTACGTATCTTTTGTATTAGATGCTAGCGTTGTTGCAATAGCGTTTTTCGTTTACGGTATGAAAATAACCCCGGTAATTTGTACTTTACTTAACTTATTTATTGCTAACGTATTAGTTGATAGGGGTTTGGCAGGTATTAAAAACGGTTATAGGTTTGAAATCGTTACCGATGAGCCTGAACAGCTTGCTAAACAACTCATGACTAAACTTAAACACGGCGTAACTGAAATAAAGGTGCGTGGTATGTATTCAGATACCGATAAATACATGCTTGTTTGCATTATCAATAAACGTCAATTAGGCGAAATGATGAGAATTTTAAAAGAGCAAAAGGGTGTATTTGCAAGTTTTGATAAGGTTAATGAAGTTTTTGGTAACTTTAAAAGGAAGGTTTAATTTTTATGAACTATAAAATTATTGACGTTGATAATTGGGAAAGAAAAGAACTTTTTAGGTTATACACCAACGAGCTTAAAATCGGTATAAATATAACCGTTGAAATGGACGTTACTAACGTTGTTAAATTTGCTAAAAAGGGTGGATACAAATTCTATCCTTGTATGATTTGGGCGGTATCAAAAGTTGTTAACGCTCACGATGAGTATAAATACGGCAAGTTAGGCGGAAAACTCGTTTTATGGGATAGCGTTTCGCCGTCTTTTACCGATTTTAATAGTGAAACTAAAAAGTTTAACAAGTTTACAAGCGAATATAGTGAAGATTTTAAAACCTTCTATGAAACTTGCCAAAAAGACCGTGAAAAGTTTAAAAACGAAAGTGGTTTCGTGGGAAATCCGCCTGAAAACGTGTTCGACATCACTTGTATACCTTGGGTAAACTATAAAGCGTTCACTATGCATATTGAAACTGAACCAAGGTTTTTCCCCGTTGTTAGTTGGGGTAAATTTATTGAAAAAGACGATAGGTTTACAATGCCCGTAACCATTGATTATAACCACGCGGTAGGCGATGGCTACAATGCTTCAATGTTTTTCAATTATCTTCAAGAATTTATTGATAATTTTGACAAAAACGTATTGTAATATAAATTTTACTTTGATATAATTTTTTTAAAATAAAAAAGGGAGTGTTTTATGGTAAAACGCCTTGATTTAGCGCTTGATATAGGCGAGCAAATGCTACTTAGCGGTGCAGTAGTGCATCGCGTTGAAGATAGTTTAACGAGAATTTGCACGGCTTTTGGCGCTTCGAGAGTTGACGTGTTTATAATTACGGCAAGTATGGTGCTTACCGTTCACGATGAAAACGGCGAGCCTTATACTCAAACGAGAAGAATTTTCGGCGCGTCTACCGATTTTGAAAAACTTTCAAAATTAAACGCGTTATCTAGGAAAATTTGTAGTTCAAACCTATCTTATGACGAGATAAGGGGTGAACTTGATAGCATCACAAATGCTAAAACTTATCCTATCTGGGTGGAATTTGCCTTTTATTCGGTAATCGCTATGGCGTTTACGCTCTTTTTCGGCGGAACGCTAATTCAGTCAGTCGTATCGCTATTTATAGGTTTTGCGGTTAGGTGGCTTGTATTGTTTTCGGATAAATTCGTTCAAAACAAGATATTTAACAAGTTTTTATCTTCGCTTGGTTTAACTGCTTTTTCATTTATTGCGTTAAAATTAAATATCGTTACTTCCGTTGACGAAATTATTATCGGTAACATAATGGTTTTAATCCCAGGTGTTGGTTTAACAAACTCAATGCGCGATTTGTTTACCGGTGATAGTATGGCGGGCGTTTTGCGTTTTATCGAAGCGTCGCTCGCGGCTCTCGCTATTGCGCTTGGTTATTTGGCATTCGTATTTGTTACTCGCCAAACGCCTAACTATACGGGCGTAAATTTTAGCGGCGATTTGTATCAATACTTAGTTCCTATTACTATGGCGATTATCGGCTCTTTAGGATTTGGAGTTTTATATAACATTAAAAATAAAAACCTTATCGCAGTAGCGCTTGGCGGTGGAATAGGTTGGTCGCTATATATTCTTCTTTCAACCTTTATCGATAATCCCACTGTTTGCTATTTTATAGTTTCAATAACGATTTCTCTTTATGCTGAAATTATGGCAAGGCTACTTAAAGCGCCGACTACGGTGTTTTTAACACCGTCTTTAATACCGCTCGTTCCAGGAGCGTCGCTTTACTATACGATGACTACTATGTTTGCAAGTGAATTAACTTTATTTACGAGTAAGGCGTTTGCAACCTTGCAACTTGCCGCTGCGCTCGCTCTCGGCGTTATCGTTTCAACTGTACTTATGAAGTTTGTCAGCATTTTAGTTCTCAATAGAATTAACAGGAATTCGTGACTATGAAATACGCTAAATTTGATTATTTTAACTACGATGCAGTTTCGTTTACTTTCGATAATCTTAATGCAATCGTTGTAAAACCAAGCGTAAAACCTAATGGAAAGTTCGTTTTAAAAACGGAATATTTCGATGCTTTCCCCGATACTCAAAACGAGTTTTTAAACCGCGGTTATCACTTGGTGTTTAACCAAAACTATAACGGCTGGGCAACTGAAAAAGACATAGCTCGGAAAGGCGAGTTTGTAAACTTTATTGCAAAAGAATTCAATCTATCTAGGAGGTGCATACCTATAGGTATGAGTTGCGGTGGATTATACGCTTGCAAGTTTGCGGTAATGTTCCCAAACCTTATTGACGTTTTGTATCTTGACGCACCCGTTATGAACCTTTTATCTTGCCCTTGTGATTTAGGCATTGCTAAAAGTAATATTTTTGAAAGTTTTTATAATGCAACTGGTCTTACAAAAAGCCAAATGTTATCTTATAGGGACAATCCTATTGATAAGATGGACGTTTTGCTTAAAAACGATATTCCTATCGTTATGGTGGCAGGCGGAAGCGATATAATCGTTCCCTATGAAGAAAACGGCGAAATCTTGGAAAATTTCTACACCCGAAACGGCGGTAGAATTAAAGTGTTTATAAAATCTGAGTGCGGTCATCACCCACACGGGCTTGAAGACTACGAAAGGGTAGTTGACCAAATTGAAAAGTTTAGCGAAGAAAACGCAAAAAGGAGTATATAATGCAATACGAAAAGTTTGAATATTTTAATTACGAAGCGTACAAATTTGAGTTTGATGGTTTAAAGGCAATCGTTGTTAAGCCGAACGTTAAGCCGAACGGCAAGTGGGTTTATAAAACCGAGTATTTTACCGCTTTCCCTGACACTCAAAACGAGTTTTTAGACCGAGGCTATCATCTTTGCTATAATGAAAACTTTACCCGTTGGGCGCCCGATAGCGACCTTGAAAGAAAGGGTAGGTTTATAAAGTTTATTTCAAAAGAATTCGGATTAAGCGAAAAATGTATTCCCATCGGTATGAGTTGTGGTGGTATGTATGCGGTTAAAACTGCTGCAAAATTCCCTGAACTTATCGAAGCTATGTATATTGACGCGCCCGTTATGAATTTGCTTTCTTGCCCTTGTGATTTAGGCGTTGCTAAAAGTGGATTTATTAATGAGTTTTTAAAAGCGGTTAATAAAACTATGGCAGAAGTAATTTCTTATAGAATGCACCCAATTGACGTTATGCACGTACTCGTTGAAAAGGATATTCCTATCGTTATGGTTGCAGGTGATAGCGATACGGTTGTGCCATACGAAGAAAACGGCGCATTACTTGAAAAATTATATACAGAAAAGGGCGGTAGACTTATCGTTCATATTAAAAAAGGCGCTGACCATCACCCCCACGGGCTTGACGATCCAAATATTATCGTAAACGAAATTGAAAGCTTTATAAAATAAAATGTTACGCTTAAATTTTAAGGTTTATTATGAAAGTTAAATTTTTAGGAACTGCTGCGGCGGAAGGCTTTCCCGCGGTATTTTGTAACTGTGATTATTGTAACGCTTTGCGAAAAATAGGCAAGGGGTTTAGAACTCGTTCTCAAACGATAATTGACGGTAAGCTTTTAATAGATTTGCCTGCGGATACATATATGCACTTTTTGCAAAACGGTATTAAAGGTGACGAAATTGAAAGTTTAATAATAACTCACTCTCACGCTGATCATTACTATCCTATGGAACTTAATATGAGGGGAAATGGTTTTTCTAAAAACATGAAAAACGCAGTTTTAAATTTATTACTTCCAAGCGACTGTGCTGATAAATTAAACGCGCTATATGATTCAAGTAAAAATACGCTAACTTATTCGGTGTTTGAGCCTTATAAAACGGTAACGTTTTACGACTATAATATAACACCGCTACCTGCAAGGCATGGATGGGGTAATA
>JAGCLN010000143.1 GCA_017646945.1 Clostridia bacterium
TATGGTAAAAGTTCACGGTAGGTTAAAGAGCGAATGCCCAGATGCAAAACTTATATTGCAAGTACACGATGAACTTATATTAGACGCCCCGTTAAGTTGTAGCGAACAAGCGTCAAAAATTCTTAAAGAAGAAATGGAAAACGCCGTTTCCTTGACCGTACCGCTTACGGTAGAGTGCAAGGTAGGCAAGAGTTGGTTTGAAGCAAAATGAGAAGATTAGTTATTGCAATAACGGGTGGGATTGGTAGTGGAAAATCTACGCTATGCGCCCTTATAAAAAAGCGTGGATATCAAGTGGTATCCGCCGATGAAACGTACGGCGAACTTTTAAAAGATGAAAACTTCGTTCGTGGCGTTCATCTTTCCGTGGGGATTGAAAGCGATAGCAAAACGCTACTTCGCCAAGAGATTTCAAACACGGTGTTTTCAAACGCTGAAAAACTCAAACTTTTAAATGATTACACGCACGGAAAAATCGTTGCCAAAATGTTTGAAAATACTGCCGAAAGCGGTGTTGTTTTCCACGAAGTTCCGTTGCTTTTCGAAGGTGGGTTTGAAAAGCTGTACGATAAAATAATTATCGTTACTCGCCCGCTTGAAGATAGAATAAAGGCGGTTATGGAACGTAGCAACCTTTCCAAAGAAGAAGTAAAAAATAGAATAAAAAATCAAGTTTTATATGAAAATTTAAAAGATATTAAACATACTGTTATTAATAACGATTGTAGCGAAAGCGAACTCGATAAAAAATTAGGAGCAGTACTTGATAAAATTATCTATTAAATGGTTTTTAGTAATATTTACGGTGTTTTTTATACTGCTAATAGTCGTATTTACGGCGGTTGAATTAGGCGGTTACAAAAAGCACCGTTTTTATATTCAAGAACTATCGCTAAGCGCGGGGCTTGATTATAATTTGGTGCTTGCAGTAGTTAGAACGGAAAGTTCGTTTAATGAAAACGCGGTATCGAAAAAAGGCGCGGTAGGGCTTATGCAACTAATGCCTAAAACCGCCGAGTTTATCGCAAAAAAGGTGGGGTATGAAGGGGAAGTTGATTTATATAATCCTACCGTTAATTTGTACCTTGGCATCAGTTATTTAAAATACCTTTTTGACAAGTATGAAAACGAAACGATAGTTCTATGTTGTTATAACGCCGGCGAAGGCACGGTTTCAAAGTGGACGGAAGAAGAAGTTGAAAATCCGCCTTATAAAGAAACGAGAGAGTATATCAAAAAGGTTAAACGGAGAAAATCTTTATACAAAATATTTATTTAGTGAAAATTTGGTTAAAATCATTTATTTTATTTTAATTCTATGATAGAATTAAGATGAAGATATTAAAATGGGGGAGTAGGTCGCGTGGAAAGTAAAGATAGAAAGTTCGTGCTTAAAAGTCAATACGCGCCAACGGGCGACCAACCCAGAGCAATCAAGTCTTTAACAGACGGGGTTTTCGATGGGCTTAAAACCCAAGTTTTAGTAGGCGTTACCGGTAGCGGTAAAACCTTTACTATGGCAAACGTTATTGCAAACGTTCAACGCCCCGCGTTAGTAATTGCGCATAACAAGACTTTGGCGGCGCAACTTTGCAATGAGTTTAGAGAATTTTTCCCCGATAACGCGGTGGAATATTTCGTTTCATATTACGATTATTATCAACCCGAATCATACCTTCCCGCATCGGACACTTATATTGAAAAGGACCTTTCCATTAACGATGAGATTGATAAACTTCGCCACAGCGCAACGAGTGCGCTCGGTGAAAGGCGTGACGTTTTGGTGGTTGCTTCCGTTAGTTGCATTTACGGTCTTGGCGCGCCGGAAGAATATTACCGCTTAGCCGTATCGCTTAGAAAGGGTGAAACTTACGACCGCGACGAACTTATGCGTAAACTCGTTTCTATTCAGTACGAGAGAAAGGATATTGACTTTCAAAGAAGTTCGTTTAGAGTTCGTGGCGATATCGTTGATATTTTCCCTTCATCTAATACCGAAACGGTTATAAGAGTAGAGTTTTTCGGTGATGAGATTGATAAAATTTCCGAAATCCAGTATTTAACGGGCGAGCCGATTAGCGAACTTAAACACGCCGTTATTTTCCCTGCGAGCCATTACGCCGTTGGTAGCGAAGTTATGCAAAACGCTTTAAAAGTTATAACTCGCGATATGGAAGATGAAGTTAAGGCGCATTACGATAACGATAAACTTTTAGAAGCGCAAAGGCTTAAACAAAGAACGAGTTACGATATCGAGATGATGACGGAAATTGGGTATTGTAGCGGTGTTGAAAATTACAGTAGGTATTTTGACGGAAGAAAGCCTGGCGAACCGCCCTTTACCTTAATAGACTATTTCCCGAAAGATTTTTTATTGTTTATTGATGAAAGCCACATGACGATACCGCAACTTCGCGCTATGTACAACGGCGATAGGTCGAGAAAGCCAAACTTAGTAGATTATGGGTTTAGATTAAAATCCGCCTACGATAACAGACCGCTCA
>JAGCLN010000144.1 GCA_017646945.1 Clostridia bacterium
CCAAGGTGCGGACGAAGTGTAGAAATACCAACGAACTGCATCTGCGCCCTGTTTATCTAAAACGCTCCAAGGATCAACAACGTTGCCCTTGTGTTTGGACATTTTTATGCCGTTTTTATCGTTTACGTGCCCTAATACTATGCAGTTTTTAAAGGGCGCTTTGTCGAACAAAATGGTGTTAATTACAAGGAGAGTATAGAACCAACCACGGGTTTGGTCAACGGCTTCGGAAATGAAGTCGGCAGGGAAAGTTTTTTCAAATACTTCCTTATTTTCAAACGGATAGTGATATTGAGCGAAAGGCATTGAACCAGAGTCAAACCAACAGTCGATAACTTCAAGCGTTCTTGACATATTGCCACCGCATTTGGAGCATTTGCAGTGTAAGTTATCTAAATAAGGGCGATGCAATTCAATATCTTGGTCAGCAGGAATTCCGCATTTTTCTTTAAGTTCTGCCTTTGAGCCTATAACTTCGATTTCGCCGCAGTCGGGGCAAATCCAAACGGGCAAGGGCGTTCCCCAATATCTATCACGGGATAAGCCCCAGTCGATAACGTTTTCCAAGAAGTTGCCCATTCTGCCGTCTTTAATGGTTTCGGGCATCCAATTTACCGAACGGTTGGAAGCGATTATTTTGTCCTTAACCTTGGTTACTTCAATAAACCAGCTGGATTTTGCGTAGTATAAAAGGGGCGTGTCGCAACGCCAACAATGGGGATAATCGTGTTCAAAGGGTACTACTTTAAATAAAAGACCGCTACTTTCAAGCATTTCTAAAACTACTTTGTCTGCCTTTTTAGCAAATAAGCCGTTTAAGCGTTCAAAGCGTTCGTCAAAAGAGCCGCGTTCGTTTATCATTTGAACTACGGGAAGGTTGTAGCGCTTGCCTACCTTATAGTCGTCTTCACCGAAAGCGGGTGCAATATGAACTACGCCGGTGCCGTCGCCCATAGTTACGTAGTTATCGCACACCACAAAGTGCGCCTTTGCAACTGCGGATGCAGGGGAAATGCGAACGATTTCTTTTGCAGTTTCTTCAAACAAGGGTTCGTATTCAAGTCCTTCCCACTCTTTGCCAAGTTTTTTATCAATAACTTCGTATTCTTCAAAGAATTTTGCAACCAACGCTTCCGCCATAATATAGTTTGCGCCGTCTGCACAAAGTTCAACGTAAGGTTCGTTGGGATTCATACACAACGCAACGTTGGAAGGTAGCGTCCAAGGCGTGGTAGTCCAAGCAAGGATGTATCTGTTTTCTGCGCCCTTAACCTTAAAGCGAGCAACTGCCGAATTTTCCTTTACCGATTTATAGCCTTGAGCCACTTCGTGAGAAGAGAGCGCCGTTCCGCAACGGGGGCAATAGGGCACGATTTTGTGGCCTTTGTATAAAAGACCTTTTTTGTGCATTTCTTTAATAGCCCACCACTCCGATTCGATATAATTATCGTCGTAGGTTACGTAAGGGTTTTCCATATCTACCCAATAACCAACTCTATATTGACATTCTTTAACATTTATGTCAATACATTTTAACTTAAATAGTTTGGATATGTCAATACTTTTTAGTAACTTTGCATTAATAAAAGAAACAAAATACAAACAACATTCAGCCCTCCCGAAACACGGATAATCGGAAACGATATGCTTCATATAGAATGGACAATGGCAAACAGAGAGAGTGTTAAAGAGTTTCGACAGAAACTTGACAAGAGCCTTAAAAAGGACTTCTTCGACAGCTTTCAATTCACAGAAAATTACATGGTTCTTGCTCTCGACCTCGGCAGAATATACACATACCGAGACATGCAAAAGGCTGTGAGGTACACAGAAGAAATCCGTACAACATGGTGTATTCAAGGCTTTATATCAAACATAGACTTCACAATGTAACTGGAGGACAAACAATGATACGCGACTTTATATCCTACCTAACAGGTATTAAGGGGTATTCGGAGAATACCGCTTTAGCATACCAAAAAGACCTTACCCGCTTCGCTCAGTGGGTAAGGGCTTCCCACCCGTCCGCGAAATGGTCAACAATAACCCGCGCGGAGATTGACGAATACATACAGGAAAGAGCGGGCGCGGGCGTAAGCCCCGCGACCACTAACCGCGAGTTAGCGAGCATAAGCGGGATTTACCGCTATTTCATCCGTCAAGGATGGCTTACTAAAAACCCCTGTAGATACCAATCAAGACGCAAACAGGGTGAACACCTCCCCACCACTATCCCGCTTGAAGAACTGAAAGCAGCCTACCGCAATAGCGTTGGGATCACTCGCATTTGGATTGGACTGCTTATGACTACAGGCATAAGATTGGGCGAACTGCTTGCGCTAACTTGGGAAGACTTCGACTTTAATGCTAACTCTATCGAGATACACGGTAAGGGGAACAAAGACCGAATAGTTTTCAGCACTACGGAAGTACTTGAACCATTGCGCCAAATGGCACTATATAAGCCCCGCACAGGCAAACTATGGGACAGGGATGCACGGGACGTTAGGCGAATAATTCATGAAGCCTTACGGGCTTTTAGCAATGCCCGACAACTCAGCCCCCACACGATACGTCACACGTTCGCGACTGCGTTCG